>NZ_JBBIAR010000081.1:0-41858 GCF_054185165.1 Bradyrhizobium sp. UFLA05-109
GCTATTCCGGCTTCCTCGCGGGGCGCGAGGCGGCACGGTTGATGCTGCCGCGCGGCGGCGGCAACATTTTCTTCACCGGCGCAACCGCGTCGTTGCGCGGCGGCAGCGGCTATGCCGCGTTTGCCAGCGCCAAGTTCGGCCTGCGCGCGGTCGCCCAGGC
The DNA here is from genome assembly GCF_054185165.1 of Bradyrhizobium sp. UFLA05-109. Classification (NCBI taxonomy): domain Bacteria; kingdom Pseudomonadati; phylum Pseudomonadota; class Alphaproteobacteria; order Hyphomicrobiales; family Nitrobacteraceae; genus Bradyrhizobium; species Bradyrhizobium sp. UFLA05-109. Next base: position 161 of record NZ_JBBIAR010000081.1, read on the forward strand.
GATGGCGCGCGAATTGGGACCGAAGAACATCCATGTCGCGCACCTCATCATCGATTCTGGTGTCGACACCGAATGGGTACGGCAGCGCCGCCTCGAGGCGCTCGGCCCCGGCGCGCTCGACAATCCCGATCTCCTGATGCCGCCGGCCTCGGTCGCGGAGTCCTATTGGCAGCTCTATCAGCAGCCCAAGAGCGCCTGGACCTTCGAGATGGAGATCCGTCCCTTCGGAGAGAAATGGTGACCGCGGCGCAGGACTACGGCTAAACTCGCGCCAGGCAAATCATCCCGGAGGACGTCTACGTGAAGACCGCGATCACCGAACTGTTCGGCATCGAGCATCCGATCATCCAGGGCGGCATGCATTTCGTCGGCTTTGCCGAACTCGCCTCCGCCGTCTCCAATGCCGGCGGGCTCGGCATCATCACCGGACTCACCCAGAGGACGCCGGAGCTGCTTGCCAAGGAGATCGCGCGCTGCCGCGAAATGACCGACAAGCCGTTCGGCGTGAATCTCACTTTCCTCCCGACTTTCTCGGCGCCGCCTTATCCGGAATACATCGCCGCGATCGTCGAGGGTGGTGTCAGAATCGTGGAGACCGCAGGCCGCAGCCCGGAACAATACATGCCGGCGCTGAAGGCAGCCGGCGTCAAGGTGATCCACAAATGCACCTCGGTGCGCCATTCCCTGAAGGCCGAGCGAATCGGCTGCGACGCGGTCAGCGTCGATGGCTTTGAATGCGGCGGACATCCCGGCGAAGACGACATCCCCAACATGATCCTGCTGCCGCGTGCGGCCGAGGAGCTGAAGATCCCCTTCGTTGCCTCCGGCGGCATGGCCGACGGCCGCAGCCTCGTCGCCGCGCTGTCGCTGGGTGCCAGCGGTATGAACATGGGCACGCGCTTCATCGCCACCAAGGAAGCCCCGGTGCACCAGAACGTGAAGAACGCGTTGGTCACTGCGACCGAGCTCGACACCCGTCTCATCATGCGCGCGCTGCGCAACACCGAACGCGTGCTGAAGAATGCCAATGTCGATCGTCTGCTCGAGATCGAGCGCGAAAAGGGAGGAAAGCTGAAAATCGACGACATCCACGACCAGGTTGCGGGCGTCTATCCCAGGATCATGATCGAGGGCGAGATGGATGCCGGCGCCTGGAGTTGCGGCATGGTCGCAGGCCTCATCCACGACATTCCTTCCTGCAAGGAACTCGTCGACCGCATCATGAGCGAGGCCGACGAGATCATTCGCGACAGGCTGATGGGCTTCCTCGACGGCAAGGCGGCAACGCGCAAGGTCGCGTGACGTCGAATCTGCGGCGCAAACGATGAGGACCGCGATCAGCGATTCTCATCGCGCCGCGCGAAGGCGCGCTGATCAACAACGCGTGTGTTGCCTCGCTACGCGGCGTGCTGTTTTCTGACGGCTCAGGACTGGGCCCTTTCCCGTAACGCCATGCGAAGCGAACCCGTGACCGTCAGGCGACGTGATCTTCTTGCGTTGATCGGCACGGTGGCCGGCAGCGCGGCCATGTACCATGCGATGACGAGCCTCGGGCTCGCATCGGAATCGCGGTACAAGGGGCCGATCCGACTGGAAGGCGATCCCAAGGGCGCCTCCGTGCTCGTACTCGGTGCGGGCCTTGCCGGCATGACCGCGGCGCTGGAGCTGCGCAAGGCGGGGTACAGTGTCCAGATCCTCGAATTCAACAGCCGCCCCGGCGGCCGCAATTGGACGCTGCGGGGCGGCGACGTCTTCACCGAGCTCGGCGGCCACAAGCAGGTGTGCGAGTTCGAGGACGGGCTCTATCTCAATCCGGGGCCGTGGCGCATTCCCTATCATCACCGCGCGCTGCTCGACTATTGCAGGCGGCTGGGCGTCGCGCTCGAGCCGTTCAACCAGCTCAATCACAACGCTCTCTTGCATTCGGTGCGCGCCTTCGGCGGCAAGCCCCAGCGTCTGCGCGCCGTAAAGGCTGATTTCCAAGGCCAGATCGCCGAGTTGCTTGCAAAAGTGACGCAGCAGGGCAAGCTGGATGAGAGCGTGTCGAAGGAAGATCAGGAGATCCTGCTCCAGGCGCTGCGCTCCTGGGGCGCGCTCGACAATGGCTATGGTTACAAGGCCAATCTGATCTCGGCGGAATTCCGCGGCTACACCAAGGATCCCGGCGGCGGATTGACGGCGATGCCGGAGCCGAGCGAGCCGGTTGGCCTGTCGGAAGTGCTGAAGTCGCGGCTCTGGCGCTATTTGCGCGGCTTTGCGCACTACAATTTCCAGACCACGATGTTCCAGCCGGTCGGCGGCATGGACATGATCGGCAAGGCCTTTGCGAAGGAGGTCGGCGATCTCATCCGCTACAACGCCAAGGTGACGCAGATCCAGCAGGACGCCCGCGGCGTCACCGTGAGCTATGTCGATGCCAAGAAGCCGGGCGCGGTGCAGCAGGTGCACGCCGACTGGTGCATCTGCACGATCCCGCTGACGATCCTGAGCCAGTTGCCGCTCGACGTCAGCGCCGCCATGAAATCGGCGATCGATGCTGTTCCCTATGCCGCGTCCGTGAAGATCGGCCTGCAATTCAAACGCCGGTTCTGGGAGGAGGACGAGGCGATTTATGGCGGCATCAGCTACACCGATCTGCCGATCCGACAGATCGCCTATCCGAACTACGACTACAACCGCGCAGGGCGCGGTGTGCTGCTCGGCGCCTATCTGTTCGACGGTCCGAACTCCTACGAATTCAGCGCGATGTCTCCGGCGGAGCGGGTCGCACGCGCCGTCGAGTTCGGCGCCGTCATTCACCCGCAATACAAGAGCGAATTCGAAAACGGCATCGCGGTCGCCTGGCACCGGGTGCCCTTCGTGCTCGGTTGCAGCGGCGACTGGAGCGATGAGGCGCGCGCCGCGCACTACGACAATCTCTGTCAGATCGACGGCCGCATCGTGCTCGCGGGCGAGCACGCCTCGGCGCTGCCGGCCTGGCAGGAGGGCGCGATCCTCTCCGCGCTCGACGCGATTGCGCGGCTGCATGACCGCGTGGTGAGAACGTGATGAGTAAGGGTTTTCGATGGGAGCGATGGCCGGTGCGGCTTGCCATGTCGGCACTCATGATGCTGTCGGCAACGGCGCGGGCGCATGACGGCCCCGAAAACCGCATCTTCAGCTCGGGCTTCAATTTCGCGGAGACGACGGGTGAGGAGCTGTTCGCCAATATCTGCCAGGGCTGCCACATGCCCGATGCCGGCGGGGCCTCCGGCGCCGGCGCCTATCCGTCGCTCGTCGCCGACAAGAATCTGGAAGCGCGCGGTTATCCCATCTATCTCGTGCTCAACGGCCGGCGCGCCATGCCGCCGTTCGGCGAGATGATGACCGACGCGCAGATCGCCGCCGTCGTGAATTATCTGCGCACGCACTTCGGCAATGCTTACGATGATGTGGTGACGGCGAACGAGGTGAGGGACGCGCGTCGCTGACGCACCGGCAAGAAGGGGGAACCAATGAATTTCAAAACCGGCGCCGTCATTGGCGCGTTGCTCGCGATTTCCCATGCGGGTACGGCTCACGCCGAGGTCATCCGGCATCCCATTCCGAACTCTACCTTTCCGATCGCGCAGGCCGTGCAGGTCACCGGCAATGCTACGACCTATTATGTCAGCGGCCAGGTGCCGCCGGTCGCCAACAAGGATGCCGATGCCCAGAGCCGAGAGGCCTATGGCGACACCAAGACTCAGACCGTCGGCGTCCTAAACCGCATCAAAGGCATTTTGGAGGGGCTCGGCCTCACCATGGGCGACGTCGTCAAGATGCAGGTCTTCCTGGTGCACAATGCGTCTGCACCGATGGACTTCAAGGCCTTCATGGAGGGCTACACCCAGTTCTTCGGCGGCAGCCAGCCCAACCTGCCGGCCCGCTCGGTGGTCGGGGTCGCCGCGCTCGCCAATCCAGGCTTCCTGGTCGAGATCGAGGTGATCGCGGTGAAGGACGCGAAATAGGCCGGGGGCCGTTGCAAAAACGGCAGAACGATCGCGCTTGCCAAAGCGCGCCTGCGCTGTCTGAATTCAGCGAGGCCGCATTCTGGGAGCACGAGATGAAGAAGACGATCACCAACGACGATTTCTCGTGCCGTAACGCGCTGCTCGCGGTGGCTTGCACGGCGCTGCTGCTCACCGGCGGGGCGGCCGCCGAAGGCCTGAGCCCGCAGCAACAGCTCTCCCACGACGTCTACAAGGAGCTCGTCGAGATCGATACCACCACCGCGACTGGCGACACTGCGCGCGCGGCCGAAGCGATGGCGGCGCGGCTGAAGGCGGCGGGCTTTCCCGATTCGGACGTGCACGTCTTCTCGCCCGCGCCGCACAAGGGCAATCTTGTCGCCCGCCTGCACGGCAGCGGCGCCCGCAAGCCGATCCTGCTGGTCGCGCATCTCGATGTCGTGCCCGCGCTGCGCGAGGATTGGTCGGTCGATCCGTTCAAGTTCACCGAGAAGAACGGCTACTACTACGGTCGCGGCACAGCCGACGACAAGCACATGGCGTCCGCCTTCATCACCAGCATGATCCGTTTCAAGCAGGAGGGCTACAAGCCCGACCGCGACATCATCGTTGCGCTGGAGACCGACGAGGAGATATTCGACCGGGACGGCCTCGGCATCCAGTGGCTGATACGGAACAAGCGCGACCTCATCGATGCCGAGTTCGCGCTCAACGAGGGCGCCGGCGTGGGCCTGAAGGACGGCAAGCCGATCCGCGTCGGCGTCCAGACCAGCGAAAAAATCCCCGTCAGCTTCCAGCTCGACGTCACCGATCCCGGCGGTCACAGCTCGGTGCCGCGCAAGAGCAACGCGATCTACAAGCTGGCCGAGGGCCTCGTGCGCCTGTCCAAGTTCAACTTCCCGCTCAAGCTGAACGCGACGACGCGCGGCTATTTTGAGAAGAGCGCGCAGTTCGAGAACGACCAGACCGCGGCCGACATGCGCGCCGTGATGTCGGATAAGCCTGATCCTGCGGCGCTATCCTTTGTCCGGCTCGCTGCGAACCCGGTCTACAATGCCCAGCTCCGCACGACCTGCGTTGCGACGATGCTCCAGGGCGGGCATGCCATCAACGCGCTGCCGCAGTCGGCGAGTGCCAAGGTCAATTGCCGCATCATGCCGGGCGAGCCGGTCGAGGAGGTCAAGGCGACGCTGGAGCAGGTGCTGGCGGATCCCGACATCAAGCTGACGCAGATCGATACGGCTGTGATCAGCGCGCCCAGCGAGCTGCACGAGGAGATCATGGGCGCGATCGAGAAGCTCTCGGGCGAATTCTTCCCCGGCGCCATCGTGCTCCCGGTCATGAGTTCCGGCGCCACGGACGGCAGCTACCTGCGCAATGCGGGCATCCCGACCTACGGCCATTCCGGCATGGCGATCGACATTGGGGAAAACCGCATCCATGGCAGGGACGAGCGTGTTCCCGTGACGTCGTTTTACAACGGACAGGAGTATCTCTACCGGCTGGTCAAGACGCTAGCCGGCGGTTCCTGAGCGTGCGAAAGGCCTGAGAATCCGAGGTCGGCTTCGCTGGCCAGTAACCCTGACCACAATCTGCCGCTGGAAATCCGGCTCACGCCTCCTAAATAAGGGTAAAATTGGCCCTTAATTGATTTCAGGAGGCATCTCTTGGTCCTGAAAGGCGTTTCTTTCGGTCTCGCCACCGCGCTCATGCTGGCATGCAGCAGCGCGGCGATGGCTGACGACTACAAGCCTGACGACTATCTCGGCCTCGATCTCTCCAAGGCGGTGCTGTCGCCGAAGCGGCTCGGCCCTGCGACGCAATTCGCGCCGGTCCGGGTGGAAGCAAGAAGTGACGCGGCGCGTGCCGTGCCTGACGTCACGCCGAAGATGGTCGCGACCGAGCGCGTGAAGGCGCCGGAGCCGTGGGTTGCTCACGCGAAGAGCGCGCAACCGCGTGGCGCTGCTCGTGCCAAGCTGGTGCATCGGCACACGAATCCGCTGGATGCGCAGGCGATGGACACGCGCGTCCAGACCTGGCCGTGCAGATCGGGCGGCATCTGCAACTGGAAACGCTGAGCGTGGTCCGGCCCGAAGGGCCGCGTTAGCGCAAAGTGTGAAACGGTTTTCCCTCGCGACAAACGCGGAACGCGTTTGCGCGGAGATCATGCTCAAATAATTAGGCGTCATCCGCCCGTCGCAAAACGGTAGGCGCGGAGTCAAAAAACCGTCGGTTTGGAGTCAAGGAGCTCAGGCACCTTTCGTCGCGATTCGGCGAAGGTTTTCTGAATGGCAACGCTCCGCGCCTCGCGCGCATGGACCCGGCGGCAGTTTCTGGTCCGCTCCACATCCTCCCTCGCGCTCGCCGGTCTCGGTTCTCTCGCCAAACCATATCTCAGCCGCGCCGCTGATCGACCGCTGATTGCAGGCGGCATGCAGTCGGGCGACGTGTCCGAAGGCTCTGCCGTCATCTGGGCGCGCGCCGATCGGCCTGCGCGGATGCAGGTCGAATGTGCCACCGCCGAAAGCTTCAAGACGATCCTGTGCACGGCGTCCATTGACGCGCTGCCGGATGCCGACCTCACCTCGAAGGTGCTGCTGCGCGACCTCCCGCCCGGACAGGACATCTTCTACCGCGTGCGCTTCGACGACATCGCGACCGGCGTTGCCGGCGAGACGCGCACCGGACATTTTCGCACCGCGCCGGCTGCCGGCAGGTCGATCTCGTTCGTGTGGTCTGGCGACACCGCCGGGCAGGGATGGGGCATCGATACGTCGCGCGGCGGCATGCGCAGCTATCGGACCATGCTCGACAATCGCCCGGATTTCTTCATTCATTCCGGCGACCACATCTATGCCGACTGCACCATTCCTGCCGAGTTGAAGCTGCCGAACGGCGAGATCTGGCGTAACCTCGTCACCGAAGAGAAATCGGAAGTCGCGCACACGCTGGCGCAGTTCCGCGGCAACTACAGATACAACCACCTCGACGAGAATTTCCGCGCCTTCCATGCGGAGGTGCCGATGTTCGCGCAATGGGACGACCACGAGGTTACTAACGACTGGTCGCCCTATGGCAGTGTCGACGAGACAGGATTTGACGCCGACGGCACCTCACGCCTCGTCGCGCGCGCGAGGCGTGCGTTTTTCGACTTCATGCCGGTCCTCGAGATTCCGCAGCAGCAAGGCCGTATCTATCGGAAGATCGCTTACGGATCGCTGCTGGACGTCTTCATGATCGACATGCGCAGCTACCGCGACGGCACCTGGAACAAGGGCGAGGACCACGACGGCTGGATCCTGGGCCGTGATCAGCTCGCCTGGCTGAAGCGGGAACTTGCCGCTTCGCGCGCGACCTGGAAGGTGATCGCGGCCGACCTGCCCATTGGCCTGATCAGCCTCGATGCCGTCGCGCTCGGCGACGGACCGCCCGACCGGCGCGAGCACGAGATCGCGGATCTGCTGTCCTTCATCAAGCGCGCCAGCGTGCGCAACATCGTCTGGCTCACGGCCGACATGCACTACACCGCGGCGCACTACTACGATCCCAACCGCGCGGTGTTCTCCGATTTCGAGCCGTTCTGGGAATTCGTCTCAGGTCCTCTCCATGCCGGCACCTGGGGGCCGGGTGAGCTCGACAACACCTTTGGACCGGTCGCGCTGTACCAGCATGGCTGCAATGCCGAGCAGGGCGAGAACCTTGCGCCTTGCTTCGGACTCCAGTTCTTCGGCCGCGTCGACATCGACGGCGGCACGGAGGTCATGACAGTGACGCTGAAGGACGTCGACAATCGCGACCTCTGGTCGGTCGACATCCACCCGCAGCCGCAAGGGCGATCTGCTGTGGTGGCACAGCATTCGTAAGAGGCTGGCGCCAACTAACCCGATCTTGATTGGCCGCGCGGTGGCCGCCCCGCTATAGTGGTCGTCCCGCCACCGCCCTCCATTACCGAAAAGTCTGTATGCGCGGCCTTTGTTGGTGCGCGTCCGGCGGCCTGGAATTCGTCAGGAGTGTTTCCATGGAAAGTCTGAAAACCCAGGGCATCGGCATGCCCAAGCTCGGCCTCGGCACGTTCCGCATGCAGGGCGATGTCTGCCGCGCCGCAGTCGAAAGCGCGCTGTCGCTCGGTTATCGCCATATCGATACCGCCGAGATGTACGCCAATGAAGAGCCGATCGGTGCGGCGATTGCCGGCGCCGGCGTGCCGCGCGGCGAGCTGCACGTCACGACGAAGGTCTGGCACGAGAACCTCGCGCCGGAGGCGATCCGCCGCGCCTTCGACGCCAGCCTGGACAAGTTACGGCTCGACCACGTCGACCTCTATCTCGTGCACTGGCCGTCGCGCAATGCGAACTGGCCGGCGGTTTTCGAGACGCTGATGAAGCTGAAGGAAGAGGGCCGCACCCGCGCCATCGGCGTCGCCAATTTCAATACTGCGCTGCTCAAGCTCGCCGTCGAGGAGATCAAGGCGCCGATTGCCTGCAACCAGATCGAATATCACGTGATGCTCGATCAATCGAAGGTCATCGACTATCTCGCCGCAAAGTCGATTCCGCTGGTCGCATACTGCCCGCTCGCGCAGGGACGCATCGCCTCCGATGCGGTCTTTGGCGAGATCGGCCGCAAGCACGAGGCGACCGCCGCGCAGGTCGCGCTGAAGTGGTTGCTCGATCAGAAAGGTGTCGCGGCGATTCCGAAGGCGTCGCGGCGAGAGAGCCAGCAGGCCAATCTCGACGCTCTGAAGATCACACTCGACGACGACGATCGCAGAAAAATCGCGGCGCTGCCAAAGGACAGGCGCTGCGTTAGTCCCGGCTTTGCGCCGGCGTGGGACTGATCTCACAATAAATGGACGCAAGGAAATGGCCCCGTCGGGGCCATTTCAGCGTGCGCATCAATAGTCGTAGTGGCGATGACCGCGCTTGATCACCACGACCCTGTCGGCGTGATGATGCCAGCCACGATGCATGCCGGAGTCGCGGTGCTCGCGGAATTCGGCGCGGGCGCCGTAGGGGCCGTGATGATGGTTCTTGATCACCACCGTCTCGGCGCTCGCCATCGTCGGCACCGCGATCGCAAGTGCACCGATGGCAGCGACGACATAGCCAAGCTTCCTCATAATATCCTCCTCCAATGAACGCCAATTTAAACCGCGCATGCGCGTGAACGTTCCGGAGGAACTGCAAGGAGAATTCTGAACGGCTGTTCAGCTTCGGCCTTCGCGCTCACGTGCTGTTGCCGCAGCGGTGCTGCGCAGGTGTCGGCACGCCGGTCTTCACGAACTTGCCGTCGCGGATGGTGTAGTCGCCGCGCTCGCCGCGATTGTACATCGCGCGCAGGTTACCGTCCTCCTGCAACGCGAGGCCGAACTCGCGCGCCTGATGCAGCGATGGGAAGAACACCATGATGTTGAGTTGGCCGTCTGCGTCGGTCGAAGCACCAACGACTTCGTTCTCGTCTGTGGCATCACCGAAGTTGCGGCGGTACATCACCCTGCCGTCCGGCCTGACCTCGTAGGTGAGCACTGCGCCCTTGTCGCGGCCGGGCGGGAGCGAGCAATCGATCGCCCAGGTGCCGAGCAGCCCCCAATTGATAATCGTTGCCGCCAGCGTCTCGGCACCGGCTGTGTGTATGAGCGCAAGCCAGACCAGCGCCGCGCTGGCCCCGCGCATCAAGAACAATCCCGTCACTTCTGAAAATCCCCGCTATTGCCTGCCGCAATGGCTTGAAGCCTAGCATTGTTATGCCGCACTGCAACTCGGCACGCTTATGCATGGTGCTTGCACCCGCACACCGCGGGGCGCATCATCTCCACAACAAACAGATGAAGGGGGAACGTCGCCATGACCGGGTTGTCGCGTCGCCAGCTTCTCATGTTCGCCGGATCGTCTGCAGCGGCGGCCCTCTCGGGCCGAGCCGAGGCGGCCATGGGGCCGGCCGACAAGTTCGATCTCGTTATCAAGAGCGGTGATGTGATCGATCCTAGCCAATCGTTTCGCGGCAAACGCGATATCGGCATCCGCTGGGGCGTGATCGAGGCGGTCGAGCCGGAGATTCCGGCGGAGCGTGCCCTGAAAAGCATCGACGCTTCCGGCAAGCTGGTAATGCCCGGACTCGTCGACTTGCATTGCCACGTCTATCCCTATGGCTCGGCGATCGGTATTCCCGCCGACGAGCTGGTGCAGTTTCAGGGTACCACCACCGTGGTGTCGGCCGGCGATGCCGGCGTCAACAATCTCGCGGCGCTGCGCCGCTACATCGTCGCGCAGTCACGGGCGCGCATCTACGCCTTCGTGCATATCGCCAACAACGGGTTATCGGCATTCCCGGTCGCCGAGCTCTACAACATCGACAATGCGCAAATGGAAGCGTGCGCGATGGCGCTGGCGGAAAATCCGGACTTTCTCATCGGCGTCAAGGTGCGGATGTCCGAGAACGTCATCTTCAAGCACGGGCTCGAACCGCTCAAGCGCGGCATCCAGGCCTGCGAGCTCTGTGGCTGGCCGGCCAAGATGATGGTCCATATCGGCGGCGTCGAGACCAAGGAGCTGATGTCCGACATCCTCAACCTGCTGCGCCCCGGGGACGTGCTGACGCATTCCTATTCCGGCGCGCCGAACATGTCGGGCGCTTTTACCAACATCGTGCAGGACGGCCGGCTGTTGCCGGCAGCGCTTGCCGCCAAGCAGCGCGGCGTGATCTTCGATGTCGGGCACGGCGGCGGCAGCTTCGATTTCACGGTCGCCGAGGTCGCGATTCCCGGCGGCTGCACGCCGGACACCATTTCGTCCGACATCCACGTCTTCTCCGGCAACTCGCCGGGGATACCGTTCCTCCCCAACGTCATGAGCAAGTTCATGACGCTCGGCTTTACGCTCGAGCAGGTGGTGTCTATGACGACCAGCGCGCCGGCGAAGATCATCAACCGGGCGCCCAAGCTCGGCACCCTTCAGCTCGGCGCCCCCGGCGACGTCGCGATCATGGAGCTGGTCGAGGGCCCCGTTACCTTCGTCGACACCCGCAACAACAAGCGCGACGGCAAGGCCTACCTGAAGCCGGTGCAGACCGTGATCAACGGCGTGCCGTTCGGCCGGCCCTACCAGGCGCCGTTCGCGGTGCGCTAGCCGATCGCTCCGCTATTTGATCCGCGTCAATGAGACGGCCCGAAGTCGCGCCATAATGCGCTTTCGGGAGGCGATCGTGGATAGATCAATGCTGGATGAAGTCACCGATTTTGCGGGCGAAGCGCTGCCGGGCGGTAACGCCGTCCCGCCTTACTCGGAAACCGAATTCTTGGCCGAGCTCGGCGAGCGAGTGCGCTCCTCGCGCATGCGCTGCGAGCTCTCGCGGCGGGAGCTTGCGCGCAAGTCGGGAATTTCCGAGCGCTACATCGCGCAGATCGAGGCGGGCAAGGGCAACGTCTCGATCGTGCTCTTGTTGCGGCTGGCGTCCGCGATCCACGGCAGTCAGGCGCAGGCCGCCTGACGCCTGTCTCAAGCGCGTGCCTTCTCGACATTCGCGATCCGCGCCGGCACGCCGAATTCCCTGCGGCAGATCTCGGCGAGCACGGCGACGCCCTCGCGGATTTGCTGGTGTGTGGGACTGGCAAAGCAGAGCCGCAGCCGCGCACCTGAATGGCTCTTGCTGGTCGACCATTCCGGACCCGGATTGATCGAGACGCCGGCCGCGAGCGCGGCCTGGTACAGTTTTAGCGTATCGACATGGTCCGGCAGCTTCACCCAGAGGAAGATGCCGCCCTTGGGCTCATCGAACTCGGCCGCGGTTCCGAACTGCTCGTTCAGTGCTTCCATCAACGTGTCGAGTTTTGTGCGCAGCGTACGGGTGAGTGCCGGCACGTGGGTCGAAAAGTGCCGCCGGCAATATTCGGCGAGCACCATCTGCTCCAGCGCGCCGGAGCCGGCGTCCGTCTTCAGCGCAAGCATCCGCGACATCACCTCCCAGGGCGCAACGATGAAGCCGACGCGGAGCGCTGGCGCGATCGATTTGGAGAATGATCCGATATGGATGACGCCGCCCGTATCGCTCATCGCGTGGATGGCGGGCGGCCGTTCTCCTGACCAGACGAGGTCGGCATAGCAATCATCCTCGAAGATCGGGACACCGTAGTCGGCCGCAAGCCGCAACAGCTCTGCGCGGCGGCTTTCCGGCATGATGCTGCCAGTCGGGTTCTGCACTGTCGGGATGGTATAGATGTATTTCGGCCGGATGCCGCGGCTTCTCAGGTCAGCAAGCGCAGACGCCAAAGCGTCCATACGCATGCCCTCGCCGTCGAGGGGAATGCCGACCGTATTGACGCCGAGCCGTGTCAGGCGGTTCAGCGCGCCCTGATAGGTTTCCTGCTCGACGATCACGGTATCGCCGCGCGCGAGCAGCGTGTGGTTGACGAGGTCGAGCGCCTGCAAGGAGCCCGAGACGATCAGGAGATCGTCGACCGTACAATTGATGCCGGCGTCGCGCTTCAGCTTCGCGCTCAGGAATTCGCGTAACGGCAGGTAACCCTGCGGACCATGCGCCAGTCCGTAAGTGGCGAGGCTGCGGCCCTCGCGCCGCAGCACCGCATCGACCGCCGCGATCAGGTCATCGACCGGCACCTGCTCGGAATCATTGTTGCCGCCGACGAAGCTGTATTTGGCAAGCCCGGTCCAGCGTGCAGAAGGAGCAGGCAGCCCCGGCGGGAACAGGGGCGCGAAGTCGAAGTGGGCAGTCATGGGCAGTTTCCTCTGTTCTTGTTGAGCCAGCCAGCATTGCGCCAGCTGGCTGTTACTTCTTGCCGACCGTCCGGGTCGGGCGGCCTTGGCTGATGAAAGCGTAGTGCGCATTGGCGACGCCGCCAACCATCAAGGCCTCGACCACGGGCTCGGCGATCTCGCCGGTGGCCGCCCAGTCGACGATGAAGTTGGCGCCGGTGCCGCCGCGCACGTCCTCGGTCGGGATGACGACGGAGATCGTCGCGAGCGGCTTCAGGGCGACCGGCGATTTCAGGTAGCTCTCGATCATCTTGCCGGCGGTGTCGAAATAGGCGATCCGCTTCAGCACCAGGGGCTGGGTCTCCGACGCATTGTGGACGCTCAACGTCACCGAGAAGTCGACGCGTAGCTTGCCCTGGCTCATCGCGACGCTGGAATAGGCCGGTACGTAGAAGCCGCCGAAGGCGACGAGTTCCTCCTTGGGCATCGCCGTCAGCGAATCTGCAAAAGCCTGTTCGATATTCGCCTTCGGCTGCGCCGCGGCAGGCAGCGCCATGCCGAGCAGGCCGCCTATCAATGCGAGCACGATTGGCAACACGATCGGCATGTGACGAATTGCTCGTTTGCCGCGCTGCGAGCCGCCTCTAGGGTGCGGCAAAAAGGACTGCTTTGAAATGCACGAACTCATTGGTGATATCACTCTTTGTATCTTGTTCGCTTGGATGCTCGGGCTTTTGGCCCATTTCTCCCGTCAGCCGCTGATCCTGGCCTACCTTATCGCCGGCTTCTGCATAGGTCCATTCGGCGCTGGCTGGGTCAAGTCGCAGGAATCGATCAGCATCATTTCCGAGCTCGGCTTGATCTTCATGCTGTTCATGATCGGGCTCGAGATCGATTTGAAGAAGATCGTGCGGGCGGGACGGGTGATCCTGTTCGCGGCCGGTGGCCAGCTCCTCGGCGGCTGCCTGCTTGGCATCCTGTTTTTCGCCGCCATCGGCTTGACGCTCGGCGGCGGTCATTTCGATGCGCTCTATCTCTGCGTCGCCTGCGCGCTCTCCAGCACGGTCATCATCGTCAAGGTGCTCTATGAGAAGCGCGAGCTGGACACGCTGCCCGGCCGCATCACCCTTGGCGTGCTGGTGCTCCAGGACATCTTCGCCATCCTGTTCCTCGCCGTGCAACCGAGCCTTGCCGATCTGCAGGCGAGCGTCATCCTGCTCTCGATCGTGCGCGTCGCAGTGCTGGTCACGGCCGCGCTCCTCGTCAGCCGTTTCGTGCTGCCGCGCCTGTTCCACCAGATCGCCCGCCGCCCCGAGCTGATCCTGCTCGGCGCGCTCGCCTGGTGCTTCCTGGTCGCCGAGACCGCAGAGCGGCTGTCGCTGTCGCGCGAGATGGGAGCGCTGATCGCCGGAGTCTCGCTTTCGACTTTCCCATATGCGCTCGACGTCACCGCCAAGGTCACCACCTTGCGCGATTTTTTCATCACGCTGTTCTTCGTCGCCCTGGGCATGACCATTCCCGTGCCGAACATGTCGGTGATCGGGCTTGCCCTGATGATCGCGGCCTTCACGGTGGTGAGCCGGCTGGCGACCACCTTCGTGCCGCTCTATCTGATGCAGCAGGGCCTGCGCGCCAGCCTATTGCCGGCGATCAACCTGGCGCAGATCAGCGAGTTCTCGCTGGTCGTGATCCAGACCGGGGTCGCCGACAACCACATCGCCCAGGAGACCGCCAACGCCGCCTCCTTCGCCTTCGTGGTGCTCGCGGTGCTCTCGACCTTCGTGATGGTGAGGAGCGACGAGATCACGCGCCGGGCGATCGGCCCCCTGAAGCGGTTCGGCCTGCGCGACCTCGATCACGCTGACGCCGAGGAGGGACACGAGGGCGGCCATGGCGAGGCGCGGCGCATCATCATTCTCGGCTTTTTCCGTGCGGCGAGCGCGCTGCTCGCGGAGATCGAGCGGCAGGCGCCGGTGCTGCTGGAGCAGATCACGGTCGTCGATTTCAACCCCAATGTGTACCAGACGCTGCTTTCGCGCGGCCTGCACGTCATCTACGGCGACATCAGCAATGTCGACACGCTTGTTCACGCCGGCGTCGGCAAGTCCGAGATGATCATCCTCAGCGTGCCCGACGCGCTGTTGAAGGGGGCTACCAACGAGAAGCTCGTCCGCCACGTCCGCGTGCTCAACCCGAAAGCACTGATCGTTGCAACCGCCGACCTGTTGTCCGACGTCGGCGAGCTCTACACGGCGGGCGCCAACTATGTCACCGTCACCCGCCTCGGGGATGCGCATGAGCTGTTCACGGTCATCGAGGCAGCTCAAGCTGGCCTTCTCGAGGACAAGCGGACCGAGCTTGACCTGCGATTGAGCGAGCGGCGCGAAGTGCTGCCATAGGCTCGCTCGGCGGCCTTCCAGGCGGCCGGGCTCGACCTATATCTCTGGTATTTCCGGTGCAAGCCTGGGTGCTGGCGGGACCTCCCGAAGGCATAAGCGGTTGCGTCCGGGACACTAGCGCGCGGATCGAAGTCCGGCTAAGCCTCCGGCCACCATAGCCAGAGATTGGACATGCCCGATACCGTACAGGAAGTCTTGCAGGCCTTTGCCAAGGGTGAGCTCGTCGTCGTCACCGATGACGAGGACCGGGAAGGCGAGGGCGATCTGATCGTCGCCGCTTCGCTCTGCACCGCCGAGAAGATGGCGTTCATCATCCGCCATACCTCGGGCATCGTCTGCGCGCCCGTCACCACAGAGGACGCGCGCCGTCTGCGGCTCGATCCGATGGTTGCCCACAACGACTCCGCCCACACCACGGCCTTCACGGTCTCGATCGACTACAAGCCCGACGGTGGCACCGGCATCTCCGCCGAGGAGCGGGCCTCATGCTGCCGCGCGCTCGCCAATCCCAATGTCGGCGCCGGCGATTTCGCCCGTCCCGGGCACATCTTTCCGCTGATCGCCAAGGATGGCGGCGTGCTGCTGCGCTCCGGCCATACCGAGGCCGCCGTCGACCTCTGCAAGCTCTCGGGCCTGCCGCCGGTCGGTGTCATCAGCGAGCTGATGAACGACGACGGCAGCGTGATGAAGGGCGAGCAGGTCGCGCAATTTGCCGCCCGGCACAAGCTCAAGCATGTCACGATTGCCGACCTGATCGCATACCGCCAGGCGCGCGAAAAGCTGATCGAGCGGGTCGCGACCTTCGTGACCGAAAGCCCGATCGGGCCGTTGCAGGGCTATGCCTACCGCTCGCCTTTCGATTCCATCGCCCATGTCGCCTTCGTCTACAACGGCGTCGGCGACGGCAAGAACGTACTGACGCGCTTCCACAAGCCGAACATCGTCAAGGACATCTTCACCGGGCACAAGCGCATGCAGCTCGTGCTCGATCATTTCAAGACGGCTGGTCGTGGCGTCCTGGTCTACTTGCGTGATGGCGCCGCCGGCGTTCCCGTGGAGCCCTTGCCGGATGAGTCGACGGCGGAGGCCGACCGCAACCGGCAGTGGCGCGAGGTCGGCGTCGGCGCGCAGATCCTGCGCGATCTCGGCGTCACGTCGATCCGGCATCTGACGTCGTCGGTGCATGACTACAAGGGCCTCTCCGGCTTCGGCATCGAGATCGTCGCCAACGAGCAGCTCGAGACCTGACGCGCGGTCATTCCGTGCGCGCGCCACGCGGCTCCGGAATGACCGAAACCAGGACGCAATTGCAACTGGCGCTGCGGCGCTTTAATTTAATGGTCAATTAGACGGAACCAGACGCGAAAGGACGTTTCATGAGCGTGCGCCCTCAGGCCAAGGACAAGCCGGCTGCGGCTTCTTTCCAGTGGGACGATCCGTTCCTGCTCGACGAGCAACTCACCGAAGACGAACGCATGGTGCGCGACACCGCGCGAGCCTACGCCCAGGACAAGCTGCTGCCGCGGGTCACCAAGGCTTATCTGGAAGAGAAGACCGATCGCGAGATCTTTAACGAGATGGGCGAGCTCGGCCTGATTGGCATCACGCTTCCGGAGGAATATGGCTGCGCCAATGCGGGCTACGTCGCCTATGGCCTCGTCGCCCGCGAGATCGAGCGGGTCGATTCCGGCTACCGTTCGATGAACTCGGTGCAGTCCTCGCTGGTGATGTATCCGATCTACGCCTATGGCGACGAGAGCCAGCGCAAGAAGTACCTGCCGAAGCTCGCCAGCGGCGAATGGGTCGGCTGCTTCGGCCTCACCGAGCCCGACGCCGGTTCCGATCCCGCCGGCATGAAGACCCGCGCCGAGAAGGTCTCGGACGGCTATCGCCTCACAGGCAGCAAGATGTGGATCTCGAATGCGCCGATCGCCGACGTGTTCGTGGTCTGGGCCAAGTCGGCCGAGCACGACAACCAGATCCGCGGCTTCGTGCTGGAGAAGGGCATGAAGGGCCTCTCCGCGCCGAAGATCGGCGGCAAGCTGTCGTTGCGCGCCTCCATCACCGGCGAGGTCGTGATGGATGGCGTCGTCGTTCCCGAGAGCGCGCTGCTGCCCAACGTGTCCGGCCTGAAGGGTCCGTTCGGCTGCCTCAACCGCGCCCGCTACGGCATTTCCTGGGGCGCGCTCGGCGCGGCCGAGGATTGCATGCACCGCGCCCGGCAGTACACGCTCGACCGCAAGCAGTTCGGCAAGCCGCTCGCCGCGACCCAACTCGTGCAGAAGAAGCTTGCGGACATGGAGACCGAGATCGCGCTGGGCCTCCAGGCAAGCTTGCGCGTCGGCCGCCTGATGGACGAAGGCAAGTTCGCGCCCGAGATGATCTCTATCGTCAAGCGCAACAATTGCGGCAAGGCGCTCGACATCGCCCGCGTCGCGCGCGACATGCACGGCGGCAACGGCATCCAGATCGAGTATCACGTGATGCGCCACGTCCATAACCTCGAGACGGTCAACACCTACGAGGGCACGCACGACGTCCACGCCCTGATCCTCGGCCGTGCGATTACGGGCATCCAGGCGTTTTTCTGAGCGCGCGCCTGCGTGCGGCGCCATAGAACTCTCCAAGCGTCATGGCCGGGCTGTGTCCCGGCCATCCACGTTCTAGCCCGCACGAAGAACGTGGATGCCCGGCACAAGGCCGGGCATGACGAAGTCAGCAAGGCACGAGCATGTCCGACAACGACGACGTCCCGTTCAACCGCAATTTTCCGCTGAAGCCCGGCGTCGTCGAGGAGGTCCGTCCCGGCGTGCGCCGCGTGCTTTGCAACAATCCGAGCCCGTTCACCTTCACCGGCACGGTCAGCTACATCGTCGGCCAGGGCAAGGTTGCGATCATCGATCCAGGTCCCGACAACGAGACCCATGCGGCGGCGCTGCTCGATGCCGTCAGCGGCGAGACCGTGACCCACATCCTGGTCACCCACACCCATCGCGACCATTCGCCGAACACTGGCCGCATCAAGGCGGCAACCGGCGCGACTGTCTATGCGGAAGGCCCGCATCGCGCCTCGCGCCCGCGTTTCGAGAGCGAGAAGCACAATCCGGAATCGGGCTCCGATCGTGACTTCGTGCCCGACGTAAGGGTAGGGCATGGCGACGTCATCGAAGGCTCGGGCTGGCGGCTCGAAGCCGTCGCCACACCGGGCCACACGGCCAACCACCTCGCCTTCGCCTGGCCCGAACGGAAATTCAGCTTCGTCGGCGATCACGTGATGGGCTGGTCGACCTCGATCGTGGCTCCGCCCGACGGCTCGATGATCGATTACATGGACTCGCTCAACCGGCTCGCTTCGCGCGAGGAGGATCTCTATTTCTCCGGCCACGGCGCCGAGATTCCTGAAGGGCCGCGCTATGTGCGCTTCCTGATCCGCCACCGCAAGGCGCGCGAAGCGTCGATCCTGCATCGCCTCGCCAAAGGCGAGGCCGACATCCCGACCATGGTGCGCGCGATTTATATCGGCATCGATCCGAGGCTCACGACCGCGGCCGGCTATTCCGTCCTGGCGCATCTGGAGGACCTCGTTGCGCGCGGCGTGGTGACGACGGACGGGGATCCCGTGATCACGGGGACGTACAGGATGGCAAGCGACTGATCGTGATGCCGGGAATGACGCTATCGCGTCATTTCTTCACCGTCTTCGCCGGCGGCTTGACCGGCACGACTGGCGTCTTCTTCGCCGGCTTGAGCGCGTCGGCGTCGGCTGCAGTGTTGAGATCGTCGATGAACTTGCTGACGCGCGCGGCGTTGCTGCCGAGGTCGCTGTCGAAGTAGCGCGAGGCGGAGCGGATATCGACGCGGGAATCGTCGCCGTCAGGCACGACGCGGATCGAGACATCCTCGCGAAAACCCATGATAGGCGTGCGGGCCACTGCCTCGATGCGGCCGATGCGGCGCGGCAGCTGCGGTGGACGCTCGTCGATGATCAGCCATTTGCGCTTGTTGGCGATCTGGAGCGACAGTGCATAGGCGCGGTCGACGGAAATCTCGAGCTCGATCGGCTCGATGTCAGGATAGAAATGGCGTTGCTGCTCGGCCGAATAGAGGCCGGCATAGACGGCCGGATTGGCGCCGTCGCCGGTGCGAAGTCGCGCCAGCGCCTCAAAGCGCGGCGGGTCGATCGGATCGGTCGTGATGTCGTGGATCGCCGGCAGCCTGCGGTATTGGAAGGCGAGATAGGCGGGATAGGCGAGGATCAGCGCGTTGATCAGGAAGGCGAACAGAATGCGCGCCATGCCGCGCGACCCGTTCTGCCAGATCGCCGCAAAGCCCGCGAGCCCGAACAGGATGGAGAGCCCTGCGATCGAAAGCCCGCCGAAGAAGGTCGCCAGCGCCGGCTTGATCTCCAGGAAGCCGAAGCGGACGACGAGGATCGAAACCAGGACCGCCACCACCGCGAACACGGCCAGATTGCGCGCCCAGCTGGCGAGCCCGGACACGGGCTCCGACTGGTAGGGAGCGGAAAACCTGCGGGCCATAATGTTCCATCACCGGTGTCAGTCGCCGGTTGCGGGGCACGGGCGACGGGAGCAAGCTGACCTAGCGCATTTTCCGCAGGGCTGTGAAGCGGTTTATCCCCGCCTTTATCCCCGTTCCGGCTCCCCTGTGGTGGTCGAACAAGCGGATGTTCTTCAGCCGGCCGGAGGCGGACTTTCGCTGCTCGCAATTGCAAGCGCTCGAAAATGGCGCGGCCCCTGCCGATGCCGTAGGGGCCCGCCGCCGATGCTCTTGCGATCCCCTACGCCACCGCGTTCGGGAAGCGGTAATCCCTGAACTGGTCGCGCAGCGCGGTTTTCAGGATTTTGCCGGTCGCGGTATGCGGGATGCCGTCGACAAAGGCGACGTCATCGGGCATCCACCATTTGGCGATCTTGCCGTCCATGAATTTCAGGATGTCCTCGCGTGTGGCCTGCTGGCCCTGCTTGAGCTGCACGATCAGCAGCGGGCGCTCGTCCCATTTGGGATGGAAGACGCCGATCACGGCCGCTTCCGCCACCGCGGGGTGGCCGACCGCGAGGTTTTCCAGATCGATCGAGGAAATCCACTCGCCGCCCGACTTGATCACGTCCTTGGAGCGGTCGGTGATCCGCATGTAGCCGTCCTGGTCGATGGTGGCGACGTCGCCGGTGTCGAAGAAGCCCTCTTCATCAAGGATGTTGGCGTCGACGCGGTAATAAGCCTTGGCAACCGCGGGCCCCGACACCTTCAGGCGGCCGAACGTCGTGCCGTCCCAAGGCAGTTCCTTTCCGGCGTCGTCGGTGATCTTCATCTGCACGGCGAACGGCGCATAGCCCTGCATTTGGAGCACATCGAGCCGCTGCTCGCCCGTCGCGTTGGCAAACGGCGGCTTCAGCGCCGATACGCTGCCGATCGGGCTCATCTCGGTCATGCCCCAGGCGTGGCGCACGCTCGAGCCCATGTCGAGGAATGCCTTGATCATCGAGCGCGGCATCGCCGAGCCGCCGCAGATCACCATCTTCAGATGCGGCAGCTTCAGATTGTTGGCGGTCATGTGTTGCAGCAGCATCAGCCACACGGTCGGAACGCCTGCGGTGTGCGTCACCTTCTCGGTCTCGAGCAGCTCGTAGACCGACGCGCCATCGAGCTTGGCGCCGGGCATTACGAGCTTGGTGCCCTGCGAAGGCGCGGAGAAGGCGATGCCCCAGCTGTTGGCATGGAACAGCGGCACCACCGGCAGCATTGTCTCGGAGGCGCTGGTGCCGAGCGCGTCGACATTGTTGGCCATCAGGGCGTGCAACACGTTGGAGCGATGCGAATACAACACGCCCTTGGGATCGCCCGTCGTGCCGGAGGTGTAGCACATGGCGGCGGCCGTGTTCTCGTCAAAATCCTTCCATGCGAACTTGCCGTCGGCCCTCGCGATCCACTCCTCATAGGCGACCGCGTTCTTCAGCGTGGTCTGCGGCATATGCGCCTTGTCGGTGAGGACGACGTAGCGCTCCACGCTTCCGAGCTTGTCGGCGATCTTCTCCAGGATGGGCACGAAGGTGATGTCGGTCATCACGATGCGGTCCTGCGCATGGTTGATGATCCAGGCGATCTGCTCGGGGAAAAGGCGGGGATTGACGGTATGGCAGATGGCGCCGATGCCCATGATGCCGTACCAGACCTCGAGGTGGCGCCAGGTATTCCAGGCGATGGTCGCGACGCGGTCGCCGAGCTTGATGCCGTCGCGCTCCAGCATCTGCGAAACCTTCAGGGCGCGCGCGTGGATTTCGGCATAGTTGGTGCGATGGATCGGCCCTTCGACCGAGCGTGTGACGACCTCCTGCTTGCCATGAATCCTGGCGGCATGTTCGATGATCCGGTGGCAGAGCAGGGGCCAATCTTGCATCAAACCAAGCATTCCGACGTTCCTCCGAGTAGGGCTGGACTTGTTATCGCTGTCAGCTCTGGGCCAAATAATTGTCATGAATTTTAGCCTGCCGGACTTTTGCCGCAAATGGTCTTGTCGCGGCTATATGTCCGCCGCCGCAGCAATGGTTACCGCCGCGCTGGTGTTGTCGCTTGCGCCTGCCGAGGCGCGGAAATATGCCGCGCCGCTCGACCTGTTCGGCTTCGGCTGGCCGCGATCTCGCGGCACCGTTCATCCGGCCAAGATTCCGGCCAAAATTCCCTTGCCGAGACCGCGTTCGGATGATGCGCCCAAGGAAGTGGCCAAGCCCGCAACGCAGCAGCCGGCGGTCGAAGGAAGACCTGCGGCCGACAAGCCGGCCGAACCTGCGGCACCGCCAGAAAAGCAAGCCTCGGCCTGCCGCCTCGCCCTGACCGAGGAGATTGCGATTGCGCCCTCGATTCCCGACATTCATGGCCCAGGCGGCTGCGGGGGCGTGGATCTGGTGCGGCTCGAGGCGATCGTGCTGCCGGACAAGCGCAAGGTGCAGGTCAAGCCGGCCGCGATCCTTCGATGCAGCATGGCATCGGCCATTGCCGACTGGGTTCGCTCGGACATGGCGCCGCTTGCGGCGAACCTCGGGAGCACCATCAGCGATCTCGACAATTTCGATTCCTTCGAGTGCCGTGGCCGCAATCGCATCGTCGGCGCCATGCTGTCCGAGCATGGCCACGCCAATGCGCTCGACGTGCGCGCGTTCAAGCTTGCCAACGGACAGTCGATCGGGCTGACCGACCGCAGCGTGCCACGGGAGTTGCGCGAGCGCGTCCTGCATTCGGTCTGCGCACGCTTTTCAACCGTGTTGGGGCCGGGATCGGACTGGTATCACGAGGACCACATCCATCTTGATCTGATGCAGCGCCGCAATGACTACCGGATCTGCCAGTGGAACGTCTGGGATCCGCTGCCGCAGGTCGCCCCGCTGCTGCCGGCCGAGCGGCCGGAGGAAGCCCCGCCGCGGGAGGTGGCGGCCAAATCGGATGCAAAGCCGGAGGAGACCAAGGATGGCGCGGAGCAGGGCGATGCGGCGAAGTCCGGCGCGCCACAGCCGGACGAGCCTGCCGGCGCCGCCCAGGCGCCCCGAAAGTCGGCAACAAAAAAGCGCCGGTAGCGAGCCGGCGCCTTTTCGAAAGCCTCAGGAAAGCTCAGTACTGTGAAGTGCTGTTGCCGCCACCACGCAGGGCGAGCTGCGAATTGTACGGGGAGTCGCCGTGCTTCGGCTCGAGCACGACAACGATGGTGCCGACCTTGACGCGGTTGTAGAGGTCGATCGCGTCCTCGTTGGTCAGGCGGATGCAGCCCGAGGAGATCGAGGCACCGATATATTCAGGCTGGTTCGTACCGTGGATGCGGAACAGCGTGTCCTTGCCGCCCGAGTAGAGATACATCGCGCGCGAGCCCATCGGATTGTCCGGACCCGGCGCCACATAGGTCGGCACGCCCAGACGCGAGATTTCGCCGGGGGTCGGATGCCAGGCCGGCCATTCGGTCATGCTGCCGATCTTGGCGATGCCCGACCAAGCCATTGCTTCTTCGCCGACGGTAATTCCGTAGCGAATCGCCTTGCCGCCATCCATCACGTAGTAGAGGTAATGATTGTCGGAATCGACCACGATCGAGCCCGGCGATTCCTTGCGGTGGTAATCGACGATGGCGCGGCGAAACGGTTCGGCGACGGGGGTGTTTTCATACCGAATTTTGGCAAGGAGTTCCTTGTCCTTCGGCTTGAAGGCCTTGGTATCGGTCGCCTCGTAATGCGTGGCCTGCATGCAGCCCGACAGCATCAGGCCGGCGGCCAAAATTCCCAACTTAACTTTCAGCGACGACATTGGCAGGTTCCAATCGAAACAAATACCCATGCGCAGACCCTGAGCTTACCGCCCAAGTTCCACGATTCCGATGGAGCTATTATCGGTTGAAACCTGCCACAATTCCAGCTTTTAGGGCTTTATCCCGCGCTGCAAGGCCCAAGCTGTGGCTTTTTTGCCGCAAGTTTTGAGGCCCTGCGGTCATTTTTGGGCAAGAAATGCCCTGCTCTCGGTTCCGCGCCATGGTTACGCCACCGGCCGGCCACAAATGCAAACACCTCGTTAATGTGATTGTCATCCTGCACCTGTCAGAATCGCGCTAAGGGCCGTAAATCGGCCTTTTCGGTCCCCCGCTGGAGTTGTTCATGTTTTCGGTGTTCGTTCCCTCCGAGTCCTCCCTGAAGAAGGCCGTCGTCGAAGATCTCGCGGTGCTGCCGGAGAACGCGGTGTGGATCGACCTATTCAATCCCACCGCCGCCGAGGACAAGGCGGTGGAACGGCTCGCAGGTATCGCGATCCCGACCCGGGAGGACATGCAGGAGATCGAGATCTCCAGCCGCCTCTATATCGAGAACAGCGCGCGCTACATGACGGCGACGCTGATGTGCCACTCCGATACCGACATGCCGCGGACCACGGCGGTCACCTTCATTCTCGGCGATCATCGCCTGGTGACGGTACGCTACGATCTGCCGAAGCCCTTCGCGCTGGTCGAGGCCAAGCTGGCCCGCTCCTGTACCCCCGCCATCACCGGCGAGATGGTGCTGATGGAACTTCTGGATGCCGTGATCGACCGCTGCGCCGACATTCTGGAACGCTGCGGCGCCGACATCGACCAAGTCTCGCACGACATCTTCGAGCCCGAGAGCGAGCGCCACGGTCACGCCAAGCAATATTCCCAGATTCTGATCGCGATCGGCCGCAAGGGCGACCTGACCTCGAAGGTTCGCGAAAGCCTGGTGTCGATCGGCCGCGTCGTCACGTTCCTCTCGGCCATCGTGGAGGGCGTGAAATGGTCCAAGGACATGCGCGAGCAGCTCAAGACAATGCAGCGCGACGTGGCTTCATTGACCGACCACGCTTCGTATCTCTCCAACAAGATCACCTTCGTGCTCGACGCCATGCTCGGCGTCGTCAATCTCGAGCAGAACAACATCATCAAGCTGTTCTCGGTGATGGCCGTGGTCCTGATGCCACCGACATTGATCGCGTCGATTTACGGCATGAACTTCAAGGCGATGCCGGAGCTCGAATGGGCGCACGGCTATCCGATGGCGCTGGTGATGATGATCGCTGCGGCGATTGTTCCGTACTGGATATTCAAGTGGAAGAAGTGGCTGTGAGATAGCTACCGAACTGTTACGCCGCTCACGGAGAGACGGTGAACGCGCGTTGTGAAATGTGGCGCTACGTAGACCGTAGCTGGGTCACATTCTCTGCCTCATTTCCTCAGCTAAAATTTGAGCGTTGGGCTGAACGTTTGGGCGAAACTTGTCTGCGATAAGCAGCGCGTAAGCCGCGAGGAACAGCCATGGTTGAAAAACGCATAACGACGCCCCGCAACGTCATCGATCTGGCGAGCTATCGCCAGGTCCTGGCGAACGGCAAGGCGTCGTCGATGTCGGCACGGCTGTGCCGGCACTGTGGTGCTCCGCTGCTCGATGGTGAGAACGACGACGACTGCTCGACCGCATTCAATGCAGCCGCTCCGCGGCTGCGCGAGACATCGCGTCGGATTCGTGCCGATTGAGAAACGGGAGGGGTTAAGGCAATCCGGGTCTTGCGGCGGCTTTGTCTGGATTGCCTTGCTTCCGTCCCCAAACACGGATCATTCTGGGAAGCCCGCCGCATCGCCGTGCAATTCCAGCGCCCTTAGCGCCTCACGATCTCGGCCACGGCTAGCAGCGTTTCGGTAATCACACCGTCGCGGCAGAATGGCCTAAGACGCTCCTCGACATCGCGCAGCATCGCCTCGACGTTGTCACCCAATGCTCCGGGCGATGACGAGGAAAAGGTGAGCACACGCCGCGCCAGGTCACTTACGCTGATCTCGTGCCTCGTCTCGACCCTGATCACATCCGCTACCGTGAATGCGCTGCCACGGAAGAACGTCGGCAGGTCGCGGTGTGTTCGCTCGCCGCGGCCAGCATCCTCCCAGAGGCCTGCCGGCGACCAGTTGCGGCGCACTGCATTGTAATCGTCGAGCCACGGATTGCGGCCATCGGGGGTTGAAAACGATGCGCAGATGGCGATCGCGCCGTCCTGCGCGACCAGCCGCTCGAACACTGCAAGGATAGGCGTACGATCCATCCAATGCAGGGCGCGCCCGATCGTCACGAGGTCGAAGAGGCCGATGTCGGCGGGAAGCATCTCGGCTTTGCCCTCGATCAGCCCGAGATCCTGGCCGGCGCGCGCGGCCGCACGCCGTGCGGCATCGAGCATGTCCGGTTCCGGGTCGACGCCGACAATGCGGCCGACATAAGGCGCGAAGCCGAGCGCGAGCAATCCGGGCCCGGTACCGAGGTCGATCAGCGCGGATCGCTCGGTGAGGGCGAGCCTCTGCGCGACGCTCCGAAAGAATTCCGGCGGATAGGGCGGCCGCAGGTTCTCGTAGAGCGCCGCCGTAGTCGCAAACCGACCCATTGCTTCGCCCGCAGTCCTTTCCTCACCTACACGTGCTGGCCGCCGTTGATGTGAATCTCGGCGCCGTTCACGTAGGACGACGTCTCCGTGCATAACACGTAGATGATCTTGGCAACCTCGTCGGGGGTGCCGAGGCGGTGCATCGGGATTTGCTGGTCGACGATCTTTTCGGTGCCCGGCGACAAGATCGAGGTGTCGATCTCGCCCGGCGCGATCGCGTTGACGCGCACGCCGACGCGGCCGAAGTCGGAGGCCATCTCGCGCGTCAGCGCGGCGAGCGCGGCCTTCGAGGTGGCGTAGGCCGCCCCCGCAAAGGGATGCACGCGCGAGCCGGCGATCGAGGTGACGTTCACCACCGATCCCCTCGCCGCCTTCAACTCCTCGATCAGCCCGCGCGCCATCATGATCGGCGCGAAGAAGTTGACGTGGAAGACATGCGTCCAGGTGTCGAGATCGGTATCGACCGAGCCCAGCCTGGAGCCGCCGGGGCCCTTCGGCGAGATTGCGGCGTTGTTGACGAGCGCATGCAGCGTGCCGTCTTCGAGCCGGCGCCGGATTTCGTTGATTGCGCGCGCCGTGTCCTCGGGATCGGCAAGGTCGACCTGGATGTGATCCTCAGGGCCGGCGTCCCATGGGCAGTCTTCCGGAAACGGATGCCGCGAGCAGGTGATGACGCGCCAGCCCGCCGAGGAGAAGCGGATCACGGTGGCGTGGCCGATGCCGCGACTCGCCCCGGTCAGGAGCAACGTGCGGCGTGGCGCATTGGACGAATGCGGCATGGAGGTCTTTCGGCTCAGGGATACATCCGCGTCTTGGACCATGGCTGGCCCGCCGCGTCACGTCGAAATTCGATGCGATCATGCAAGCGGAATGGGCGGTCGTGCCAGAACTCGATACGCAAGGGCGCGATGCGCCAGCCGCTCCAGCCCGGAGGCCGCGGCACCTCGCCGATGACGTATTTGGCAGCGAACTTCGCGATCGCCTGCTCGAAGGCGAACCGGCTCTCCAGCGCCTCGGACTGCTTGCTGGCCCAGGTGCCGATCTGCGCCTGCTTGGGGCGGGTGGCAAAATAGGCGTCCGCTTCGGCGTCGGTCACCGGCGTCACGTTGCCGCGGATGCGCACCTGACGACGCAGCGACTTCCAGTGAAAAAGTAACGCGGCTTTAGGATTTGCGGCGAGTTCGCGGCCCTTCTGGCTCGCGATGTGGCTGTAGAAGACAAATCCGTTGGAATCGAAGCCTTTCATCAGCACCATGCGCACGTCGGGGAGGCCCTCCGCGTCGACGGTCGAGAGCGCCATGGCGTTCGGATCGTTCGGCTCGCTCTTGATCGCCTCGTTCAGCCAGGCCTCGAACAGCGCGAACGGCTCGTCGGCGGCGGTGAAATCACCGGATGTTAAGGGTGTCTGGTGTTTCATCGAGGTCGTATCGGTCATGTCTGGAGTCCGAGTTGCGTTCCGCGGCCCAAAACGCGTTGTCGTCCGCTTCTGCCCTATATAGGGCATGGGGCAGCGTTGGCCTATCGGCGATCCGGCCCTCCAGCCTCGTCATGACAATGATTCTAATCGGGCTCGGCACGGGCGGCTGTAGTTTCTCCCGCAATGACGGGGGCATCCTTGCCAAGGGGCCGTTCGCCAAGATGGACGAGAGCGACGTTACCGGCTCGATCACCTCTCGGGCGCCGACCGAGAGCGATCTCGCCTTCGCCCGCAACGCTGCCTCCGACGTGCTGAGCCAGGGCGACAAGGATGCCAGCCAGCACTGGGAAAATCCGGAGACCGGCGCACGCGGCTCGGTGACTCCGATCGCGCAGTCCTACGCTGCCGAGGACGGTCGGAAATGCCGGGATTTCCTGGCCAGCTACGTCAACGGCCGGACTGAAAGCTGGCTCCAGGGCGCCGGTTGCCAGAGCGGCCATGGCCGTTGGGAGATTCATACGCTAAAGCCATGGCGGAGCTAGGATTCGCTCCGCGACCTAGTTGCAAAAATGCCACGGGCACCCCAGATGATCCTCAGACGGGGGCGGGGAGCCCTTTTGACACTATCGATTTCCGTGAAGGGAGACGTGACGGATGCGCGACCCCTATGAGGTCTTGGGGGTGCCGCGGAGCGCCAACGCTGCCGCGATCAAGAGCGCCTATCGCAAGCTCGCCAAGAAGCATCATCCCGACAGCAACAAGAACGACCCGAAGGCAGCCGAGCGCTTCGCCGAGATCAACACTGCGAACGAGATTCTCGGCGACGAGGACAAGCGCAAGCAGTTCGATCGCGGTGAGATCGACGCCGAGGGCAAGCCGCGCTTCCAGGGCTTTCCGGGCGGCGGGGGCGCGCGCGGGCGCGCTGGCCCGGGCGGCTTCGAATATTCGTTCCGCTCGGGCGGCGGTGGTCCGGGTGGAGGTGCGTTCGAGGACATCCTCAACAGCATGTTCGGCGGCGCGGCGCGCGGTGCGCGGGCCGGTGGCGGCGGACCCCAGTTCGAGTTCGACACCGGCGGGGTCGGGGTCGATCTCGACCTCAACGTCGCCATGACGGTGTCGCTTGAGGAGGCGGTCAATGGCGGGGACAAGCGCGTCCGGCTGCCGACCGGCAAGGAGCTCAACGTCAAGATTCCGGCCGGGGTCACCAGTGGCCAGCAGATCCGGCTGAAGGGGCAGGGCGAGACTGCGCCAGGCCATCCGCCGGGCGATCTGCTCATCACCGTCACCATTGGCCCGCACCCGTTCTTCAAGGTTGATGGCGCCGATTTGCGGATCGATCTGCCGGTCACGCTCTATGAAGCGGTGCTCGGCGGCAAGGTCCGCGTGCCGACGCTCGGCAATGCGGTGGAGCTGACGATCCCGAAAAACACCTCGAGCGGCCGGACTTTCCGGCTGAAGGGCAAGGGCCTGCCGAAATCAGGCGGAACCGGCGACCTCTTCGTCACCACCCGCATCATGCTGCCGGACGGGAACGATGCCGAGCTTGAAGCATTGATGCAGAAGTGGCGGGACCAGCACCCCTACAATCCGCGTAGTGGGCTCGGCTAACGCATGGATCGGGACGAGCGGGGCGCGCTTGTCGAAACGGATCATGCGCTCGCAGAGAGCATTCTTTCAGCAGGTAATGCTCCAATAGACGCATGGAGCGCGGTAGCGCTTCGACGCTATCGTGTCCGGCGTGCCGGCTGCCGCAATGCAGCCGCGAAAAGAGTGCGGCCTCGAGAGGGGGACCAGCGCGGTACCAAAAACCCCAATCGAGGCCGCCTGCGCCGATCGGCGGATCGAACGCTGCTCATTTTCGCGTGATCATCCGGTGCGATAATGAGACGTGTCGATGTCTTCATTCCAAATTTTCAATGACCGAATTTTGGCGAATGCGCCTTTGCGTTGCTCAGGTGCCGTTCTTCTCCGCCTGGTCGTAGACGGCGCGCGCCACCTTGGTGAGCCGGTCGCGGTCGCCACCGCCGCTGACGACATAGCCGACGCCGCGGTCGGCCCAGAATAGCGCGCCGTCCCTGTCCATGGTGGTGTAGCGCATCTGCGTCTCGCCGGCCTTGGTCTTGGCGGTGTAGATCGTGAACCGCTCCCCAGAGGCTCCCTCATACATCAGGAAGGAGGCCGGGCCGTTCGGTCCCGGCAGCAGCCGGCCGCCGACGAGCTTGAGCCCGCTCGCCTCGAGGTTCGGCGCGAACACCGTCCAGCCGCAGCGCTTGGTCAGCCAGGCCTGGAGATGGTCGCGCTCGTTGCCGGGGACCTCGACGGGGTGGCGGACCTCGACGACATAGAGGCGGTGGGCGTCGAGCGCGTCCTCGGTGAAGCTCTGGAAGGTCGAAGGTGTATTGGCGGCGCCGTGCGCTACCCAGCCGGCCGCGCCGCCGGCCATGAAGGCCAGCAGGGCCGCTGCCGCGGCGCCATAGAGCCATTGCTTGGGGCGGCGCTCCAGCCGTTCGAGCTCCAGGCGCGTCGGCACCGGCTCCTGCGCGACGGCGTCATAGCGGGCGTGCAGCAACTCGGCCATCGCGCGCCAGGAGTTGACCCGCTCGGCTTCCTCGGGATTGGCGGCAAGCCAGGCCTCGACGTCGGCGCGGCGCTCGGCCGGCAGTTCGCCGTCGACATAGGCGTGCAATTCGTCCTCGGTCACGGAAATCCTGCGCTCGGTCATATCGCTCGTCTCTGACTCGGACCCGTCAGCCCGGAATATCGTTCGTCGTTCAAATCCGTTCGTCCCCGCTGTGTGCACAGGGCGCGAAAATTCCGATGTATGGACCCTGCCATCATTTCACCCGCCTCAGCGCCGGCCGCTCGCCGTCCAGCGCCGCCTTGATGTGGGCCCGGGCGCGCGCAAGGCGCGACATCACCGTGCCGATCGGCACGCCCTGGATGTCCGCGACTTCGCGGTAGCTCAGGCCTTCCAGCATCACTAGCAGCAGTACCGAGCGCTGCTCCTCCACCAGCGTCGCCAGCGCCTTTTCTATGTCTCGCCCTTCGGCTTCCGTCCCGCTGGCGTCGGGATTGTTCTCGGAGAGCTGCATGAACTGCGGTCGCCTCGCGAGCGAGCGACGGCGGTTCTTGTTGAGGTTGGTCAGGATCGTGTAGAGCCAGCTCCTGACGTCGCCCCCGAGAAACAGCCGCTCCGAGCGCAGCGCCCGCACCAGCGTGTCCTGCACCAGATCGTCGGCGATGTCGGCGTCGCGTGCGAGCGCACGAGCATAGCGCCGAAGCGCCGGGATCATGGCTTCAACACTCTGGCGAAACGCGCTCATGCCCCTCGATTGTCCTTCACCTTCGGCGCGAGCGCCTTCACTGATCATAACACCCGAATGGAACGGCTATTCCGGCAACCGAAACAGCGTTAACGCGGCGGATTAGGACTGTACCGCAAGGAGGCGCTGGTGTACCTCCAGACCTCAAGAACCAGCTCGATTGGATGACAGGCATGGCGCAGAATTCGGGTCTGATGCAGGGCAAGCGCGGGGTGATCCTCGGCGTTGCCAACAACCGCTCGATCGCCTGGGGCATCGCCAAGGCATGCCACGCTGCCGGCGCCGAGCTCGCATTCACCTATCAGGGCGACGCGCTGAAGAAGCGGGTCGAGCCGCTCGCCGCCGAGATCGGCGGCCTCGTGCTCGGCCATTGCGACGTCACGGACGCTGCGACCATCGACGCGGCGTTCGCGGTCGTGCAGGGGAAATGGGGCAAGATCGATTTCGTGGTGCACGCGATCGCCTATGGCGAGCAGCTCGACGGCCGCTATGTCGACACCACGCAAGAGAACTTCACCAAGTCCATGCTGATCTCCTGCTACTCGCTGACCGCGATCGCGCAGCGCGCCGAGAAGCTGATGACCGACGGCGGCTCGATCATCACGCTGTCCTATTACGGCGCCGAGAAGTGGATGCCGCATTACAACGTCATGGGCGTGGCGAAGGCCGCGCTGGAGGCCAGCGTGCGCTATCTCGCCGCCGATCTCGGCGAGAAGAACATCCGCGTCAACGCGATCTCGGCGGGACCGATCAAGACGCTCGCCGCCTCCGGCATCGGCGATTTCCGCTACATCCTGAAATGGAATGAGGTCAACGCGCCGATGCGGCGCAACGTGACGACCGAGGACGTCGGCGGCAGTGCGCTCTATCTCCTGTCCGACCTGTCGCGCGGCGTCACCGGCGAGGTGCATCACGTCGATTCCGGCTACCACGTGCTCGGCATGAAGCGGCCGGATGCGCCGGACATGGCGCTGGGCGGGAAGGACTAACTACCGTCCGACAATGCCCGCGCCCACGATCTACTACCTTCGCCACGGCGAAACCGAGTGGAACGCGCTCGGGCGCCTTCAAGGCACACAGGACATTCCCCTGAACGCGCGCGGCCGTCGCCAGGCCGTGCAGGCCGCCGGCATCCTCGCCGATCTCTTTGCGCGCGAGGGTCGCGACAAGGCTTTGCTGCCCTATGTCTCGAGCCCGCTCGGGCGCGCGCGCATGACCATGGAGCTCGCGCGCGGCAAGCTCGGCCTGCCGGTTGCCGACTATTCGCTCGACGACCGCCTGCGCGAGATCGGCTACGGCGCCTGGGAGGGACTGACGCTGCCGGAGAGCGAGGCTGCCGATCCGGACGTCTACGCGCGGCGCCTGGTCGACAAGTGGACGGTGGCGCCCTCGAACGGCGAGACCTATGCCGACGTCCAAGCCCGCATGCGCGAATGGTACGACCAGCTCCGGACCGACACGGTCGCAGTCGCCCAT
Organism: Bradyrhizobium sp. UFLA05-109; assembly: GCF_054185165.1. NCBI lineage: Bacteria > Pseudomonadati > Pseudomonadota > Alphaproteobacteria > Hyphomicrobiales > Nitrobacteraceae > Bradyrhizobium > Bradyrhizobium sp. UFLA05-109. Next base: position 32,399 of record NZ_JBBIAR010000081.1, read on the forward strand.
GGCGGCACCGCGCGTGCCCTGATGGTGACGCTCGGGCTGGAGACGCCCGCGAGCGCCGCCGAGCTCTATGTCGAGCAGGGCGTCGTTTACGTGTTCCGAGACGGCCGCCTCGAGAAGCATGGTTAACCTGGGATACCCACCCCCGGCGGGCATTTCGGGTTCCGGCAAAAAAGCCGCAAAACAACCCCATGCAAAGTAGCCAATGGGCGGGTTGTGACCGCCCCGCGGCGCGGTCGCGAGGCGCCATTTGACCCTCCTTCGAGGGCGCGTTACCACTCGCCGGAACCGATCCAGCGAGCAGCGATGTCCTTCAACACCTTCGGCCATATGTTCCGTGTCACCACCTTCGGCGAGAGCCATGGGGTGGCGATCGGCTGCGTGGTCGACGGCTGTCCGCCGCTCATCCCGCTCGTCGAGGCCGACATCCAGCGCGACCTTGATCGCCGCCGGCCCGGCCAGTCGCGCTTCACGACCCAGCGCCAGGAGCCGGACCAGGTGAAAATCCTCTCCGGCGTGATGGCGCATCCGGAGACCGGCGAACAGGTGACCACGGGGACGCCGATCGGACTTCTGATCGAGAACACCGACCAGCGCTCGAAGGACTATTCCGAGATCAAGGACAAGTTTCGCCCCGGCCACGCCGACTTCACCTACGAGGCCAAATACGGCCTGCGCGACTATCGCGGCGGCGGGCGCTCCTCGGCGCGCGAGACCGCGATGCGCGTCGCCGCCGGCGCCATCGCGCGAAAAGTGCTGCCCGACGTGACCGTGCGCGGCGCGCTGGTGCAGATCGGTCCGCACAAGATCGATCGCGCCAAATGGGACTGGGACGAGATCGCCAAGAATCCGTTCTTCTGTCCGGACAAGGACAAGGCGGCGTTCTTCGAGAGCTATCTCGACGGCATCCGCAAGAGCGGCTCCTCGATCGGTGCCGTCATCGAGGTGGTAGCCGAGGGCGTGCCGGCAGGATTGGGCGCGCCCATCTACGCAAAGCTCGATTCCGATCTCGCGGCCGCGATGATGACGATCAACGCGGTGAAGGGCGTCGAGATCGGCGCAGGCTTCGGCGCGGCCGAGCTCTCCGGCGAAGAGAATGCCGACGAGATGCGCACCGGCAATGACGGCACGCGCTTTTTGTCCAACCACGCTGGCGGCGTGCTCGGCGGCATCTCCACCGGACAGCCGGTGGTGGTGCGTTTCGCGGTGAAGCCGACCTCGTCGATCCTGCAGCCGCGCCTGACCGTCGATCGCAAGGGCGCCGACACCGAGATCTTCACGAAGGGCCGCCACGATCCATGCGTCGGCATCCGCGCGGTTCCGGTCGGCGAGGCCATGATGGCCTGCGTGCTTGCCGACCACTTCCTGCGCGACCGCGGGCAAGTCGGACGTTAACGTCCGACGCCAGCCGCCCGCGCGGCTTGACGGGGCGCAAGGTTCGCCCGCAAATTGTGGCGCCATGGATGCAAGCGAAATCAACGCCATCACCGACTGGCTGATCGACGGCGCGCGCTCGGCGCCGATGCCGAGTCAGATGATGGCACAGGCTTGCGAGCGCATGGTCGCAGCCGGCCTGCCACTGTGGCGGGTCGGCGTTTTCATCCGCACGCTGCACCCCGAAATCTTCGGTCGCAATTTCATCTGGCGGCAAGGCGCTGCCGAGGTTGAGGTCGGCACGGTGGATTTCGAGATCCAGGAGACGCCGGAGTTCAAGAAGAGCCCGCTCAGCCTCGTCTTCAACCAGGGCCTCGAGGTGCGTGGCAATCCCGACAGCCCCGGCGACGTCGAGCGCTTTCCGTTTCTCGGGGATCTCAAGCAGGAGGGCGCCACAGACTACGTCGCGATGCCACTGCGCTTCCTCGACGGTACCGTCCACGCGATGACCTTGACCACCAAGCAACCCGGCGGCTTCAGCGATGCGCAGGTTGCGGCGCTGCGCGCGCTGACGAAACCTCTGACGCGCATCACCGAGATCATCACGCTGCGCCGCACCGCCACGACGTTGCTCGATACCTATGTCGGTAACCGCGCCGGCGAGCGCATCATGGGCGGCCAGATCCGCCGTGGCCACACTGACACCATGCAGGCCGTGATCTGGCTGTCGGACCTGCGCGGCTTCACCGCGCTGTCGGACCGTCTGCCGGCCGAGACCGTGGTCGAGATCCTCAACCAGTATTTCGACTGCCAGGTCGCCTCGATCCGCGCCCATGGCGGCGAGGTGCTGAAGTTCATGGGTGACGGCCTGCTCGCGGTGTTTCCAATCGACGAATACATCGGCGACGCGAACCACGTCTGCGCGCGCGTGCTCGAGGCCGCGCGTGAGTCCCGCTGCAGCGTCGATGCGCTGGCATTTCCGGTCGGCGAGGCGATCGAGCGCTTCCGCTTCGGCGTTGCGCTGCATGTCGGCAACATCCTCTACGGCAACATCGGCGGCGGCAACCGTCTCGACTTCACCTGCATCGGTCCCGCCGTGAATCTCGCGGCGCGGCTGGAGAAGATCGCCGGCCGCGTGGGGCGGACGGTGGTGGCCTCCGAGAATTTCGTCCGCGCCTGCGGCGCCGCGTGGTACGAGCTTGGCGAATTTCCGATCGCGGGGTTCTCCAAGGCGCAGCTTGTGTATGGGCTCGCTGACGAAGCGCCGGTGGTGATGGCGTAGGCGTGTCCTGCGGACTGGGCCCGACACATTGCCGCTACAATGGAAAGGGTATACTATTCGTCATTGCTCAGCCGGTACGACACACCGGCCTTTCGTTCGATCCTGCATTGCGTCGCGAAAACAGGAGCATCACCATGCCGATTACGACGCTGAAGGTCTTGGCGAGCCTCATACAGCTGCATGGCCCAGGCGCAACAATTCAGAGCGACCATCAGGGTATCGACGCATTGCTGAACGATCTGCGTGGGCAGGGTGCGGAACAAGGCGTTGCCGCCGGCGACCCCGTAGTGACTCAGGCCGCTTTCCGACGAGGGGCTTTTGCCAAAGGGCCGAACGCTGGCGCCTTTCGCAGAGGGGGATACGCTCCCGGCGTGGGCGCGTTCCGCCGAGGGGGATTTGTTCGAGGATACTAGGTAGGTCCTTCAACCCCGTCTCGGTGTCGGCATGTCGGCTGACGGTTCAGATTTAACCGCCTTCGAGGATCAGCCGATCACGCAGTTGCTGGTCAAGGTCGCAACGCGATGTAACATCGACTGCTCCTATTGTTACTGGTTCCGCGACGCATCCGTTTATAGCAAGCCCAAGCTGATGAGCCCTGATGTGCAGCAAAAGTTGCTGCAACGCATCGAGGAGCACGTCGTCAGATACTCCCTCGGCGATTTTCCCATCATTCTGCACGGCGGTGAGCCGTTGCTGTGGGGCGTCGAGAACTTCCACCGCTTTGCCGAGGCCTGCGAAGGCATTTCATCACGGACTGGCTGCGACATACCCATTGCGGTCACGACCAACGGCGTGTTGATCGATGACGAATGGCTCGCCTGCTTCGAGGCCCGCAACATTTCGGTTGCGATCAGCCTGGACGGGCCGGCACATATTCACGACCTCCATCGCAGGACGTTTCAGGGTACGGGCACCCATGCCGGCGTGGAGCGTGCCGCGCGCATGCTGGTATCGCGCGACATTGGCGTCATTGCCCTGGCAGTCTGCAATCCCGCTTACGCGCCGCAGCAATATGCCGATTTTTTCGCCGCGTGCGGAATCTCCAACTACGACATCATGATCCCTGACGCGACGGTGGACGAGAAGCCGCCATCCATTGCCGCATTCTACGAGGGTCTGTTCGACCTGTGGCTGAAATCGAATCGCGAGGCGCCGACGACCAATATCCGTATCATTTCCGACATGATCACGGCCCTGCTTGGCAACGATTCACCGACCGAGGGCGTGGGCCACAAACCCGTCGAACTTTGCACCGTCATGACGGATGGCACCGTGGAGGCCCACGATGTGCTGCGGATTGCGGGCGACGGCTTCACGAACACCAAGTTCAACATCTTCGATCATGCGATCGACGAGGTCAGGAACGAGCCTCGCTGGAAGGCCGCGCGCGATGCTTCAATCAATCTTTGCGCGAAATGTCGCCAGTGCAAGTTCATGAATGCCTGCGGGGGAGGCTACCTTCCGCATCGTTTCTCCAAAAGGAACGGCTACGACAATCCGTCGGTCTATTGCGACGATCTCTATTCGATGTTCGAGACCATGCAGTCCGTGCTGGCGAGCCATCTCTATGTCAGCAAGCCAGGCGGCGAGCGCGTCAATCTGCCCGATACGTTGGCTGGCGCCTAGCGGACCGCGCGAGCCGTGGGAGCAAAGTTGGAAATGCCTCAGGCCTCTGGTCATCGCGCTTTGGGACACGGAAGCCCACGCTAGGTCGCAACGGGCGGTCCAAACCATGTGCTGAGCGCGTCGGCGAGCCCCGACCGCGTCCGGTCGCCTACCCACGCCACATGTCCGTCGGGCCGAACCAGCGTGGCGTCGGGCGCCGCTACTGCGCCGATCACCGGAAGCTCCCAAGTCGCGGCGCACCTTGCATCGATCATCTGAACTCGATCCTGCCACGGCGCGATGTCGAGGCCGACGGGCTCACCAAAGTTGAGCAGGACCGGTCGTGCATCGTGCAGAAGACTGAAGACTCGCAGCGAGCCGTTCGCTGTGACGAGATCGAGATCGGGCATGCGGCGTCCGAGCAGCGGATGTCCCGCGCCGAGATCGTAGCGAATGTCGAGACCCGACATCATCGCCGCGACCCGCTTGCGCGGCTCGTCCATACCGAGCAGCTCGGCTACGGCCTCGCGCAAGGCCTCGACGCGGTCGTCGTATCGAAGCAGCGCGGTCTGCGCCATCGTGTTGCGCAGGACGCGCGCGGCGACCGGGTGGCGCTCGGAATGGTAGGTATCGAGGAGCGTTTCCGGCGAGGTGCCCTTCACCACCTGCGCAAGTTTCCATCCCAGATTCACCGCGTCTTGCACGCCGATCTGGAGGCCCTGTCCCCCCATCGGCGGATGCAAATGTGCAGCGTCGCCGGCCAGCAGGACTCGTCCGCTCCGGTAGGACGCTGCCTGCCGCGTCATGTCCGTGAATCTGGAGATCGAGGTGGGGCTGTGGATCCCGTAATCGGTTCCATAGACCGCGATGAGCGCCTCGCTGAGATCGCGCAGCGTGGGCTCGACGGTGTGCCGCGTGTGCCGTTCGGTTACCATGACGCGTACCGGGCCGTTCTCGAGGCGAGAGAAGGCATGGATGCCGCTGTCATCGCGGCGAAGACCCCATTGCGGCTCCTTGGCCGTCTCGATCTCGGCGAGCAGGCAACTGATCGTCGGATCCCAGCCGGGGAAGTCGATATTGGCACCTTTCCGGACTGCGCTGCGTCCGCCGTCGCACCCGACGAGATAGTCCGCCCGCAGCGAATGGCCATCGGCAAGTGCGATGTCGACGCCGGTCTCGTCTCGCGCGATACCGGTTACCTCGCGCCCACGATAGATCGCCACTCCCAATTCATCGACCCAGCTGGCGAGGATGCGCTCGATCTGGTTCTGCCGCATCGCGAGCCCATAGGGGTGCCGGGTGGGAAAGTCGCTGATGTCGAGACGGATCCAGGCGAAGCCCGCGACCTGCGCCACCTGACCCTGTGCAAGGAACCGGTCGGCCAGTCCACGTTGATCGAGGACCTCGATGGTGCGCGCATGCAGTCCGCCCGCGCGCGAGCCAATGAGATCCTGGTTGACGCGCCGCTCGACGATGGCGACGTCGACGCCCGCCAGCGCCAGCTCGCCTGCCAGCATCAATCCCGTCGGACCTGCTCCGACGATCACCACCGCATGCCTGGTCGACAGCAATTCAGTCATTCCGCGCTCCCGTAGGTTCTGGCTTGGGCCGGCGGTTCTACGGGATGGTCGGGGTCTTGAAGCAAGCCCCTTGCGCGCTACATATTTGAGTGGGAGGTAACAGTGTTGCCGTCCTCCGTCCGTCCGCGACAGAGCGGAATTTCACCAGATCAGTTTATCGTAGCGTCTTTCTGTCCCTCGGCCGTCAGGCCTGGGTCCGGGCGCTAATCGGTGCGCTTCAGATTATCGCGCAGCTTCAACTGGGCTCTGCAACTAACTGCGATCCCTATGGATATACGACTGCGTCAAGCCGTGCGTCAGGATCGTCAGGGTGATCCATAGCCGCAACATGGCGAAGCTGAAGATGAAGACGAAATAGATCAGGTTCTGGATGAACTGGCTCGCGAGTGCACCAGTGCGGCGATCAATGCGCTCCAGAAGCGTCCGATATGGGTGAACTGGTCAAAGGCCATGCCGTCCAGCCCGGCCATCGACGCAAACGCGTGCGGCAGACTGGCACGCTCTATTCCTCAGGCTCGGTCGTGAACAATAGCGGATAGCCCTTGGCGCGGCCGGCGTCGGTGGCGCGCGTCGCCTTGGTCTCGGCGACGTCCCTGGTGAAGACGGCGACGACGCAGGCCCCGAGCTTGTGCGCGGTGATCATGACCTTGTAGGCCTGATCGGCCGTCATGCGAAATTCGGCCTTCAGCACCAGGGTGACGAAATCGCGCGGCGTGAAGTCGTCGTTGAGCAGGATCACCTTGTGCAGCCGCGGCCGCTCGACCTTGGTCTTCGTCTTGGGCTTAGGCTTGGTGACGGTGTCGTTCATTCCGCCTCCGAAACACGCCTCGGGTTCCAGCCGCGGCGCTTAAGGCGCGGCCTTCGCACCATATTGCAGGACCTGCACCTTCTCCAAGGTGACCAACCCGCTCGACATCATGCCATCCAGGATGGGCAGGAATGCGTTGATGTTGTCCTCGCTGTCGACGATCTCGATCACCAGCGGCAAGTCCTCCGACAGCCGCAGGATTTTCGAGGTGTGCAGCCGGCTCGATTTGCCAAAACCCATCGGCCCGCGCAGCACGGTGGCGCCGGCAAGGTGGCGCTCGCGCGCGCTGATCACGATCGCTTCATAGAGCGGCTTGCCGTCGAAATGGTCGTTCTCGCCGATGAAGATGCGGAGCAGGACGGCCTGACGGGGAATCTGCATGATCAGCTCCTTTTCAAGCGGTTGTAGCGGCTCGCCATCATATGACCGAGCCACACCGACGCCAGCCAGCAGATGAGGGAGGCGGCGATATAGGCCAGCGCGGTGTATTTCATGCCGCCATGGAACAGGCGGAAGGTCTCGAGGCTAAAGGTCGAGAAGGTGGTGTAGCCGCCGCAAAAGCCGGTCATGACGAACTGCCGGTGCTCGGGCCGCGCCAGCACGCGACCGTCGGGGCCGGTGAGCGTCGCATAGAAGCCGATGATGAGGGATCCCGTGGCGTTGATGAACAGAGTCGCGAAGGGAAAGCCGGGACCGGTGTCGAGCAAGAGCCCGACGAGCCAGCGCGCCAGCCCGCCGATGATGCTGCCGGCCGCGACCCAGGTATAAAGCAGCGCAGTGCGCCAGCGGTCCTTGGAGGTGAGGGTGGTCATCGCCTCTAGCCTCCGAGCCTGTCAGCAAGCAGGAAGCCGCAGGTCACCGCGGTGAGGCACAGGCCGACCGAGAACACGATGTTGCCGAGCGCGTGAAGCTGCTCGCCATTGCGCGCGAGGGTCAGGGTCTGGAGGCTGAAAGAGGACACGGTGGTGTAGCAGCCGAGGAAGCCGGTCACCGCGAACAGCCATGGCGTCGGCGCGGCGAAGATCGAGCCCGGATGGGTCGCCAGCGCACCGAAAATGCCGATCAGGAAAGCGCCGGTGACGTTGATGGTCATGGTGCCCCAGGGAAACGTCTCGCCGAAGCGCCGCGCGATCGCGCCGGATAGGAAATAGCGCGCACAGCCGCCGAGCACGCTGCCGATTACGATTGCAAGAACACCGCTTACCACGTCGAATGATCCCCCAGTTTTTCCATCAATGCCCCGCCGGTCTCGCGAAGCTCAGCCCGATCGCAAGCAGTCCCGCAAGCGAGATCAGCGCAAAGCCGAGCCCGGCGAGGAAGGTGCCGGCCGGCCCATAGACGTCCCATAGCGCGCCCGCGAGTATGCTGGCCGCCAGCGTCGCCAGCCCCGTGAACAGATTGAAGTAGCCGAATGCGGTGCCGCGTAAGCTTGACGGCGCGGTATCGGTGACGAGCGCCGCGAACAACCCCTGCGTCAGTCCCATGTGCAGGCCCCACAGCACGACGCCGAGCGCGAGGCCCGCAAGGCTCGGCAGCAGCGCAAGCGCGAGATCAGCGGCGGCGAGACAGACGAGCCCAAGCGCCAGCAGTCCGGTGCGGTCGATGCGGTCGGACAAGACGCCGGCCGGATAGGCCGAGAGCGCATAGGCGATGTTCATCAGCACCAGCACCGCCGGGACCCACATCGCGTTGAGCCCGATATTCTGCGCCCGCAGGATCAGAAAGGCTTCGCTGAAGCGCGCCAGCGTGAACACGATGCCGACCGCCACGACGCGCCAATAAGCCGTACCGAGCTGCCGCATCGCCGCGGTGTTGAGCGGGTTTCGCGACGGCGCGCGAACCCCGTCGGGCTCGGGTTCGCCGACGGCGAACGCGATCAGGGCAAAGGAGAGGAACGCCGGCAGCACCGCGACCCAGAACACGGCCGTGAAATTGTCCGCCGTCCACCACATCAACCCGATCGCCGCAAGCGGCCCGACGAAGGCGCCGATGGTGTCGAGCGACTGGCGCAGGCCAAAGCTCGCGCCACGCAAATGCTCCGGCGCGATGTCGGCGATCAGCGCATCGCGCGGCGCCCCGCGGATGCCCTTGCCGACACGGTCGATGAAGCGCGCCGCAACCAGCCATTCGGCGCTGGGCGCGAGCGGAAACAGCGGCTTGGTGCACGCGGCGAGCCCATAGCCGAGCGCTGCGAGCAGCTTGCGCCGGCCGAGCCAGTCCGACAGCGCGCCGGAGAAGATCTTCGTGATCGAGGCAGTCGCCTCCGCGATGCCCTCGATGATGCCGACCGTCATGGTGGAGGTGCCGAGCACCGTGACCAGATAGACCGGCAGCAGCGCGTGGATCATCTCGGAGGAGACATCCATCAGCAACGAGACGAAGCCGAGCACCCAGACTCCTCTGGGGATCGCAGTCAGGGCTGAATTTGGCGCTGTCGTCACGTCTTGCCCTTCGCGTTCAGGCAACAAAAAACCCGCCACCGGCGGGTTGTCCATGCTCCCGCCGAAGGCGAGGCTTTTCAGAATGCCTCACCTTAAGCAGGAATCATCAGCCCATACAATCTGACATCGTCGAGCGGGTATCGGGGGACTCCATCCCCATCTTTGCGACGAGCCTAGCATGGAAATCGCGCCGCACAATAGGGTGCGGCCTTTGCTTCCACGTCCACTGTCATTCCGGGTTCAGCTCTGCGAGCCGCCCCCGGAAAAAAGAGTGCTCGGGATGCGCGAAGCGGCGCGACCATGGCGGAGCTGCGGCAGCTTTGCGCTAGAGCATGCATCCCTAACTCGAATGTGAAGCGAGGGCGATCTTCGC
>NZ_JBBIAR010000082.1:0-41051 GCF_054185165.1 Bradyrhizobium sp. UFLA05-109
GGGCGTAGGTGGGACATGAAGGCCTCCGTTATGTTGGTTGCATGATGTCAATGTGGTATTATATCTAGAGTGCCTATTTGACATTATGATGTCAATAAAGATTTATGGTGACGGATGCTGAAATCCCAACGAACGACTGCCGGCGATGCCCTGAGCAACCTCATGCTTGACCTATTCCGGCTGAATAGCCTGGTCCTGACTGCAGGTGACCGGTTGGTTGCCAGGCTCGGGCTCACGAGTGCCCGCTGGCAGATTCTCGGCGCCATCGTGCACGCAGAGCGAGCGCAGCCGGTCGCATGGCTCGCCCGCGACCTCGGTGCCAATCGGCAAAACGTGCAGCGGATCGTCAACGACCTTCACGCGGAGGGGCTTTTGGCGTTCGAGGCCAATCCCCACCACCGGCGCGCGCAACTTGTGGTCCTGACTGACAAGGGAAGGCGCACTTTCGACGCCGCGATGGCTTTGCAGGCCCCGTGGATCAACGACCTTTCGGAAGGACTTTCGGTGAAGGACCTGCAGACGGTTCACCGCTTCATCACGGCATTGCGCAACAAGCTCGAGAGCAATGACGAAACTGAAGATCGGATGTAGCGTTGACGCCAGTGTCTTTGCGCTCTGAATCCTGAGGCTGATAAGCAGGTCGACGGTTTGCCACGTGCGTGGGACCAAAGGTCAAGTGCGCTCTGGCCTTCTTGCGTGGCTGATCGGGAATGAGATCGGCAGGCAGGAACCGCCGGGCCTTTCAATTATCATCGATCGGACTTCTTGCCGTTCGCTTGGCCGTAAGCCGGCTTGTTGTCGGGCTCAAACGCGCACGCACTCACTGTGATGCCGATCAGGATCAGCCACGCCGCGGTCGTCCAAAATTTCATCTGCTCAGCCCCAGAGTATCGACGGGTCATTCCCTGAAAAACACGGATATTTGACGTAGCGGGCCCGGATGGGGTTCAACGCAGCGCTTGACCCCAGGGCTACCAGAATCACGCAGAAAAAATTGCGGTGCACTCAAATTGAGGCGCCGCGCTTTAAGCGGGAAAGCCGGGATGCCGACATGATGAACCAGGATGGAGTTTGAGGAGACGAATGCCCGGAAGCGAAGGCATTTCGACGTGAAATGGTTCAAGCGATACTCAGTTGGCTGCCTGATCGCGGTGTTCGTCTTCGCCGCCATAGATGGATATAATCGGCCGGATGGGGATATGCGCGTCGGCGCGATCCTCATGGCGGCTGCTGGTTGGCCTGTAGTCGTGGCCATTATCGTGGGAAGCACCATCGGCGGAATGATGCATGGGATGAACCAAGAGAAGGCAGGATGAGTGTGGGGTGGCGTAAAGGCGCTATGAAAACGTGCTCTCGATGGCGCTCGTGATCGCGTGACATGACGTCGTTTCAAGAGGCGCTGACGACCGGCGATTTGGAAGCGCTCCGGTCATTTCCGAAGAGCGACTTGCACAACCATGCTTTTGGTGGCGGCAATCGAGCATGGATCGCTCGCATGACGGGACACGACGTAGCGCCGCTCGACAGGCCGCTCGGTTCGATGGCTGAAATGCATCAATGGGTCAGCGGGCATATCGGTCCGATGTTCGACGGTCCGAGGGGGCGCCTGACGGCCTTCGAGGCGACGCTCGTCCAGGCGCAATATGATGGCGTTTCGCGGCTGGAGATCGGTGAGGACGTCTGGGCTATCACTTTGTTCGACGGGTGCGCAGAAAAGCTGACCCGCGAGCTTATCGGCATCCATGCGCGCGTGGCTCCTGAGATCGAATGGATTCCGCAACTCGGGATGTCTCGACATTGCAGCGTAGCGAGCTTGATCAAATGGCTCGAGCCATTCCTGGAGCTCGGCGTCTACAAAACGATTGATCTGTCGGGAGACGAACTCGCTCAGCCTATCGAAGCGTTCAACCCTCTTTACCGCATGGCCAAGGAAAGAGGTCTAAGACTGAAGGCGCATGTTGGGGAATGGGGCGACGCTGACTCGGTGTGGCGCGCGGTTGAGCAGCTTGAGCTTGATGAAGTCCAACATGGCATTGCAGCGGCAAATTCTGCTCAAGTCATGCGTTTCCTTGCGGACAACAAGATTCGCCTGAATATCTGCCCGACATCGAACGTCATGCTTGGAAGGGTCGAGTCGCTGGCTGCTCATCCGATCCGAACGTTGTTTGACGCTGGCGTTCTCGTCTCGATCAACACCGATGATGTGCTGGTCTTTGGCCAAGGCGTTTCGGAAGAGTTCTGGAACCTGTTCGACGCAAAACTTTTCGACGCGGATGAGCTGGAGGCGATCCGCCTGGCGGGCCTCACCGATCCGGCACCGCAACGCCCTCGCACGGGTACTGGAATATCTAGCGGTTCGCCTTGAAAGCTTCCCACCGTGCCTCGCGCTCTCGTTGGTATTTGAGAGCCCGCTCGGCGACCAGATCCTCGCGATGAAGTGGTTTGCCGCAGGATTCGCAGGCCGGACCTAGGCCCGCCGGCTTGCCACAGGTGAGGTGCGTATAGTTCACTGCGCGGGTTTCCTTCGGCGACTTGCACCAGGTCTCTCCCCAGGCGCGTAACGCCAGGATCACGGGATAGAAGGCCTCGCCTTTCTTCGTGAGTTGATACTCGTGGCGTAGCGGCCGCTTGTTGTAGACACGCCGCCTCACCAGCCCGTCCACCTCCAGCTTCTTCAGTCGCGCCGCAATCATTTGCGGTGTTGCACCCGTCTGCGCCTGGATCTCCTCGAAGCGGTGCATCCGCATGAACAGCTCGCGTAGGATCAACACCGTCCAGCGATCGCCTACGACTGTCGCGGCGCGTGCCACGGGGCAGAGTGTTTGGTCAGCAGTGTTGTCATTCATCGTCTTCATCACGTTTTCTTCATCGCGCTTGTGCCTATGACTTTCATAGCAAATATGGGGCGAGGTCGGTTCAAATACAACGGGCGGCCATTGGCGCCCGGTTCGTCAACGAAGGAGCGAACCATGACCACCGCAAGCAAGGACGCGAAACCGGGCAAGGTCGACATGAAGCTGGAAGTCACGGTCATTCCCGTTTCAGACGTCGACCGCGCCAAGCGCTTCTATGAAAATCTGGGTTGGAGGCTCGACGCCGATTTCGTCAGGGCGGACGGATCTCGGGCTGTGCAATTCACGCCTCCGGGCTCGCCGGCCTCGATCCATCTCGGCACCGGACCGGCGCTACCCCGCTTTCTCATCGTGAACGACATCGAGGTGGCCCGCGCCGAACTGATCGCTCGCGGCATCGACGTGAGCGAAGTGTTTCACCGTGGACCGCAAGGTCGCATCCCGGGTCCCGATCCGGATCGCCCCAGCTACGGCTCGTTGGCGACATTCAACGATCCGGACGGAAATGTCTGGCTGCTCCAGCAGGTCACGCAGCGGCTGGCGGGTCGCGTCAGCGAAGATCGCGCGACGTTTGCCTCGCCAGCCGATCTCGCCGCAGCCCTCCGTCGCGCAGCCGTCGCTCATGGCGAACATGAGAAGCGGGCAGGCGGCCCCGATGCGAACTGGCCGGACTGGTACGCCGAGTACGTCATGCGGGAGCAGACCGGCCAAAAGCTGCCTGACTGAACCCGATGCAACCGGCCGCAGGGCGGCCCGAGGAGGCGACAGTGACCGAGACCGTCTATCCACGCGGGAGAACCGCTCTGCTTTTCGTCGATCCCTACAATGATTTCTTGTCCGAGGGCGGCAAGGTGTACCCGCGCATCAAGCCGATCGCCGATGAGGTTGGGCTTCTCGACAACCTTCGCCGGCTGGATGGCGCCGTACGTGCGGCAGGCGTTCAGGTCGTCATCGTCCCGCACCGACGGTGGGAGCCGGGCGACTATGAGGCCTGGGATCATCCCAATCCGAGTCAGCGGTCGATCATGCATCGCCACAGCTTCGCGCGCGGGGAGTGGGGTGGCGAATGGCATCCCGACTTTGCGCCGAAGCCAGGAGACCTCGTCGCTCATGAGCACTGGGGACAAAGCGGCTTCGCTAATACCGATCTCGACTTGTTGCTGAAGCAGAAGGGCATCACGCACGTGATCGTAGTCGGGCTGCTTGCCAATACCTGCATCGAGTCCACCGCTCGCTACGCCATGGAGCTCGGTTATCACGTCACGCTGGTGCGCGACGCTACGGCCGCTTTTACCCACGACATGATGCATGCCGCGCACGAACTGAACGGTCCGACCTACGCCCATTCGATCCTGACAACCACCGAAGCGATCGCGGCTTTGCCGGCCGCGTCCCATAGTGAGGAGATCGTCAAGTGACCACGCAATCTCGGAAGCCAAATGCAATCGCCGCAGTGCAGCCAAACCGTGAGACTATCGATCATGAGAGGCGCAAGCTGCTCGTCGGAGCTGCCGCTGGACTTGCCGCTGCAGGCGCCGTCAACCTGTTTGCGATACGTCCGGCGCCGGCCGCAACCAACGACGAGATCCGTCCGTTCCACGTCGACATTCCCGAAGCCGATCTCGTCGACCTGCGCCGTCGCCTTGCGGCGACCCGGTGGCCCGAGAAGGAGACGGTCGCCGACGACTCCCAGGGCGTGCCGCTCGCTATGCTGCAGGACCTCGTCCGCTACTGGCAAACCGATTACGACTGGCGGAAGGTCGAAGCGCGGCTCAATGCCCTGCCGCAATTCATCACCGAGATCGACGGACTCGATATCCACTTCATTCACGTCCGCTCGAGGCACGAAAACGCGTTGCCGATGATCGTGACGCATGGCTGGCCTGGCTCGGTCATCGAGCAGATGAAGATCATCGATCCCTTGACCGATCCGACCGCGCATGGCGGCTCCGTGGAGGACGCTTTCCATCTGGTGATCCCTTCGATGCCGGGCTACGGGTTCTCCGGCAAGCCGACCGCGACCGGCTGGGATCCGCAGCGCATCGCGCGCACCTGGGTCGTGCTGATGAAGCGGCTCGGCTACAAGAAGTTCGTCGCGCAGGGCGGTGACTGGGGCTCGCCCGTCTCCAATGAAATGGCAAAGCTGGGAGCGCCGGAATTGCTCGGCATCCACGTCAACCTGCCCGGCGTCGTTCCGCCCGAGATCTTCAAGGCGGTTGCAGCGGGCGATCCCGCTCCGGAGAATCTTGCTCCGGATGAGAAGCGCGCCTTCGACCAGCTCAGGATCCAATTCACGAAGCGGCGCGCCTACGCGCAGATCATGGGGACGCGTCCGCAAACGCTGGCAGCCTTGACGGATTCGCCGGCTGGCCTTGCAGCCTGGCTGCTCGACCACGGCGACGGCTTTGCCCAGCCGGCCTCGGCGATGCAATCGGCGGTGCTCGGGCGCGCCGTCAACGGGCACTCCGCGGGCGCGCTGACCCGCGACGACGTGCTCGACAACATCACGCTGTACTGGGTGACCAACACGGCGATTTCCTCTGCCCGGCTCTACTGGGAAAACAAGGCAAATCTCTATTTGCCTGCCAACGTCCCGATCCCGGCCGCCGTGACGGCATTTCCCGGTGAGAGCTTCGTGGCGCCCCGGAGTTGGGCCGAGAAGGCCTATCCCAAGCTGATCTACTTCCATCAGGCCGACGCCGGCGGTCATTTTGCGGCGTGGGAGCAGCCGGAGATCTTCAGCCGGGAGGTCCGCGACGCGTTCCGGCCTCTTCGCAAGGCAACTTGAAAACTTCGGAGCGCGTGGCGCGCCCACACACATCAGATCGAGCGAGCGGCGTTGCGACATTGAATCACCAACGCATCTCGCTCAGGCGCGAGGGAAGGAGATTGTCATGGTCAAGCTTGTGATTATGGGAAGTATCGAAGTCGCGCCGGGAAAGCGGGATCAGGTCGTCCCGCTGTTAATGGCCCATCGCGCGCGATGCCTCGAAGATGAACCCGGCACGCTGCAGTTCGAAGTAGTGCTGCCCCGCGACGACGCGTCGAGACTTCTGATCTATGAGGTCTACCAGGACGATGAGGCCTTTGAGGTGCGCCGGAACGGAGCGTCCATAGCGCAAATGCGGCACGAGACTGCCGGTTTGGTCGTCAAGGTCGTTGCGACCAAGTGCACAGCCGTCGAGTCGTCCCAAGCACGGCTATGACAGCTTGACTTGCGCTCGCGCGACTTTAAGGCCCTGAGAACGGTCCTGTCGGGATACGGAATGTCCGCTCTCGATCTACGCGAGGTAACCGGACACTCCATCCCAGAGCAGCTTCAATGCCGTGACGACCAGCAATCCGTAGCAAGCCCGGTAGATTTGTTGCTGGTCCAGCTTCCCGTGGAGGCGCCAGCCAAGCCAGACGCCACTGGGAATGGCGAGCAGGCATGCTGCCATCACGATCCAGACGTTGCCGCTCGGCCTTACCAGGAGCAACCACGGCACCGCCTTGGTCGCGTTGCCAACTGTAAAGAAGAGGCTCGTCGTCCCGGCGTAGACTTCCTTGCTGAGGCCGAGCGGCAGCAGATACATCGCAAGCGGCGGACCGCCGGAATGCGCGACCATGGTGGTGACGCCCGAGGCGAGACCGGCAGCAACCGCCTTCGGCGACGAGCGCGGTTGCACCGTCACCTTCGATGCACTCAAAAGCCATAGGCCGACGAAGACCAAAGTGACGACCGCCATCACGATCGCGACGGCACGATGGTCCAATACCCGGAATAGCAGATAGCCTAGACCGATGCCTGTCACGAGGCCGGGCAGCAGAAGCGCGAGGTCCGGCTTCGACCAGGTCGAGGGTTTCCAGTAGCGGAGCGCGAACAGATCCATCGCGATGAACAGCGGCGCGAGCAGGCCTCCGGCCGTGACCGGGTCCATCACGAACGACAACAGCGGAATGCCCACGATGGAAAACCCGCCGCCGAACGCGCCCTTCATGAAGCAGATCAGGAACACGCCGGCAAACGCGATGAGGACTGTGGTGACCGTCAGATCCATGTGCTGGTCTCTATGAGAGTCGCGCCATCGGGCCACCGCCAAGCGCTGGTTGCAGCGCGCGATCGAATTAATGTCACCACATTGATCCGAGAGATGTCTCGGATCAATCTAAACATTGTCATCGGTGCAATTTAGCCGGGAGCGTCTCCGGGACGGGGGCCGCGCCGGGTGCGGTCCGCACGGGCATAGCCAACCTTCAGTGCGCGACTGCTTCTCCAGCTTGGAGACTTCCGGAAAAGGGGGCATTTACGGATCTTGCGTGGCGTCTCTCATCAGTCGGATGAGCCTGGGAGCGGCCATCCAGGGACCGAATGCCATCGGCTGTCAGGCAGACCGGAAATTGTCCTCGTGCTCGCGTTCCTCAACTCGCGTTATCAATCCGCTTCGCAGCCCAAAAAGCACGAGCTCAACATCGGAAGAAACGCTGAGCTTCGACTTGATGGCATAATGGTAGTTCGAGACGGTCTTCGGACTGAGATTGAATGCGGCGGCAATGTCCTCGCCCGACCGGCCGGCGAGCAACATGCGCAGGATTTCGAATTCACGTGGCGACAAACTATCAATGGCACTTGCATCATCCTGCAAGCTGTTCCTCGCAAGAGCTTCACTGATTTCGGGGCAGATTGCAACGCGGCCGGCAGCCGCGTCACGTACCGCGCTAACGAGCAACTCGGGCGGGCTGCTCTTTGTAACGAAGCCCTTCGCACCGGCCCTGAAGGCCTGGAGAGCGAATGTCGCGCTCAAATGCATGGTGAAAACGAGCAGGCGGGCTGCTGGGTCCCACTGACGTATCTGGCGAATGGCATCAATACCGCCGCGACCTGGCAGCGACACGTCCATCACCACGACATCGGGACTTTTGCTCTTATAGGCTTGATAGGCTGCCGCCGCATCGGCGGCCTCGGCAACGACGGTAATGCCTTCGTGCTTCTCGAGAAGCCGACGGTATCCCTCACGCACAACCGCGTGGTCATCGACAAGCAGGACGCTGATGCTTCGCGGCGTCATGATGCTGTCCCCCGGATATCGGTAACAGGAATGATGGCACTAAGGATGAGGCCCTTCTCTGGCCTCGACATGACTTTCATCTGCCCACCCAGCGCGAGTGTTCTCTCGCGAATCCCGATCAGCCCGAGGCCAAAACCAGTCTCTTTCCTGATCTCAGGCACTAATCCAGCACCATCGTCTTCAACCGTTGCCTCGACCGAGCCGGCGCCAGACGGTGGCGTACCACCTCGGGCAAGATCGATGCGCACCACGGCACGCACGTTGGCCGCCTGCGCGTGTTTCGCCGCGTTTGTGAGACCTTCCTGAACGATATAAAAGACGTGAACGGTAATCGCCGGGGGGAGCGCATCGAGGTCCCCGTGCGTTTCAAGAAAAAATCGGGTCTTCCCGCAACCGCGGCGATTGTGATCGCCGATTAATCCCTCGAGGCTCGTGAGCAGGCCGACGTCGTCGATCTCCTGCAGTCTCAACTCCTGCACGGTCCTGCGAAGCCCCTTCATGATATTGCCGGCGGTTTCCGTCAGGGCCTGAGCTTCGGCAACAAGAGGTGGACAATCGGTCGTGGCTGTGAACTTGATCGAAGCTGCCGTCGCACTCATGGCACTGAGGCTCTGGGCCAGCTCGTCATGAAGTACCCTTGCGAGGTGACGCCTTTCCTGCTCCCGCGCTTCCACCAGACGTCGCGCAAGCTCGGCGCGCTCCGAGGTCGCGACTTCCAGGGTGTTCGCGAGGTCGTTGAAGACGCTGCTTATGCTCTGCAACTCGGCAAGACGGAAGGGCGGGAGGCGGCACTTCAGATCGCCCGCAGCTAATCTGTTGAGGCCGCTGACGACATCTCTCGTCGGCCGCAGCGCGCGCTCGACGACGAAATACACCAGGATGCCAAGTGCGCCGATTGTCGCTGCGGAGAGGCCGAGCATCCGCGAGATCTCGGACCAGGCGCGCGCCGTCACGGCTGACGGGTTCGTGCTGACGACGACCGAGCCAAAGACAAGACTTTGGTATCCGATGGGACGCTCGTAGGTCATGCGACTGCCGACTGCCCACCGATAGATGGCCGAAAACCAGGCAGGCGCCTCGTCCACCTGACTGCGGAAACCCAGACAGCTGGAGACGACATCCTTGCCGGCTTCATGCAGCCGCACGCACTGACCGGGGCTCATCACCTGGTCGAGAAAGCCATCCAGCTGACGAAAGCGGACTTGCAGATCAAAGCGCCTTCCGAAGAACGTCCGCACGTCGCCATGGAAGAACGCAAGCGGCATTTCGACGAACCTGCCAACAGCATCGGCTACAGCCCGATTGGCCTTCGACGTCTCCTCTGCTGCTCGGTAGACGGAGATCGCCGCTCCGCCAAGAAAACAGAGTAGCGCAACAGCCGCTACTTGCCTCAATAGCGACCACTTGAGATCGATGACCGGCCGGCGCCGAAGAATCCTCATCTTCCGCATGGCGAGGGGCCCGTAGCAATTTCGGCAGATTACAGCATCCAGCTGCCGCTCGGTACTGTTTGGTTCGGCGTCGGGCAAATTTCCCAGGACCTCGCATGGAGTCCGCCGTTTGCCCGGTTGACGGTCTATCGGATGCTGCGCTCGCGGCCTTATGAAGTGCTGGCGAATTGAACCAGGTCAATTTGGAAGTCGTGGTGCAAATATCTCTGCCATCCAGGAGGGATGTCATCATGAGAAATCTATTTGTAATCACAATTGCCGTCGTCTCCATCGGAGGCACTTGGACCAACAAAGCGGGCGCGTGCAACTTGGACCGTCCGACTTTCGAACTCATGGGCTTCCCGATCTCCCCGCACCAGGTAGCGGTATTGGGGGCGGCCCATGTTGAGGAGAGCCCAGCCACGTCGCAGCTCATGTTCGCTGGTATGCCCGCTTCTCCTCACCAGATTGCGGTTCTCACGTCGCGCTCGAAATCCCCCAAATTGGCTCAGGCCACGGTTGGTATTCGAGAACCGGCCACCGTTGGCTTGGCGCCACCTGGCTTGCCGATAGGGGCAACTGGCGCGGGGCTTTGTACCGCTGACTGAACGCTTGGGAGATCGACCAGCACTTCAAGGCCGCTCGATGAGTCTTCCATTGAGCCGAGACAAGATCGCGGAGGCGAAGACATGCTGGCGATGAGGCGGGCGACTGTTCCGATCTGTCTGCTGCTGCTTATCACCGCGGCGCTTGCGCGAGACGACGGCCGCTACGCGAAATCCCCGCTGAAACCTTGGTTCGAGAGCCTGGAAAGCGAATTCGGGAAGTGCTGCGAGGACTCCGACGCCTACGTGGTCTCCGAGCCGGATTGGGGGTCCGATCACGGACGATATCGCGTTCGCATTGATGGCGAATGGGTTCTGGTGCCAGACGGCGCTCTCATCACGCAACCCAACCTCGCCGGACGGACGATGGTCTGGAAGCACTACATCGACGGCCATCCCCGTGTCCGCTGTTTCATACCGGGCAGCATGGGCTGATGGGTCCACCAACGCGAAAACGCGGTTCTCTCCGGCAGGCCGCATTTTGACCCATCTGCGAAGTCGTGCTCTTGATGGAAGAGCTGCGCTGATGCAGCGCAACACGCGGAGGCGGCGATGAACAGGGCAACAGGGCTGATTTCGATCACCGCGGTGGTTATGCTCACGACCTTCGGCATCACAAGTGCGCAAGAAGGCGCCAAGCGCGCCGCCGCCGGACCGGTCTTGTCGAACACCGGTCATGATGCGGCCGCTTACGGCGCTGATGAGGGATATCCCCTTGGCACATTGTCGACTGGCGCAGAGATGCGGCATCTCGTGGCGACCTATAGCCATTTTGACGAACTGACACCGGCGCGCGTCGTTGCGCGTGCAGCCACATCCTGGCCGTTTCAGCGCGCCACCGAGCCCGAGATTGACTACAGTTTCGACGGCGAGCGCCGCACGATCGCGGATTATCTTGCCCGGCAGCCGACGACCGGACTGCTGATCGCCAGGGACGACACTATTCTGTACGAACATTATCAATACGCGCGATCGGACCGCGATCGCTTTCTCTCCCAGTCGATGGCGAAAACCATTACTGCGATGCTGATCGGCATCGCTGTGGCCGACGGTGTCATCAAGTCGATCGACGACGACGTCGCGACCTATGTCACCGCACTCGCAGGTACTGAGTACGGTAAGACGCCGATCCGTGCGCTGTTACACATGTCCTCTGGTGTCAGCTTCGAAGAGCGGTACGATGGGCAGGACGATATTGCGCGCCTCGGGCGCGATCTGTTCGGCCGGCCCGGCAAGGCCCCCGTGGTCAGCATCGCGCAGTACAATACCCGCATCGCGCCGCCTGATACGCGATGGCACTATGCCAGTTCCGAGACCGAAATCCTTGGCCTCATCTTGCGCTCGGTGACCGGCACTCCAGTCGCAGATTACCTCAGTCAGAAGATATGGCAGCGGATCGGCACCGAAGCCGATGCCTCGTGGGCGATTGACGGTACCGGCCAAGAGGTGACCTTTTGCTGCTTTAACGCCGTGTTGCGCGACTACGCCCGTTTTGGACGCCTGCTGGCGCATGACGGCGTGTGGAATGGGCGCGAGATCATTCCACACCAATGGCTGATCGATGCGACGACGGTGAGTTCAACCGACGTGCATCTCGCACCTGGTGTGGCCACGAAGTACTACGGCTATGGCTATCAGGTCTGGCTACTGCCCGGCGGCGAACGCCGGTTCGTGTTGCTCGGCATCCGCGGCCAGATGATCTTTGTGGACCCCGGGACCAAGCTCGTGATGGTACATACAGCGGTTCGTCCCGAAGCGGTCGATCGGAATGCGTCAGCAGAGACCGTAGCACTATGGCTGGCCGTGGTGGACCAGCTTGGTCGCACCGCGCGATAGGCGTCCCATTTCGTGGGGCCCACAGCGGACATCGGTTGCCGATGGCAAATGGCCTGCCGTTGGGGATAAAGTCACGTCAGACGTTCGCGCCGGAGCGCCTGGCGGAGGAGAACAGCATGGCAGCGCGCGGATCAGGTGGACTGCTCCTTTGCGTGGCGCTCCTGCTCGCCATGCCGGCGCGGGCCGCTACGCCGGTCGATCGGGACGGGTGCGCCGCCAGCGCCGACAAGCCCGATGTCGGAGGCGCGGCATGCAGCCGCGTCATCGACGATATGAGCGAGCCGGTGGCCGAACGCGTCAGGGCGTTCAAGAATCGGGGGCGCGGCTCGTTCAACAGGAAGGACTACGACCGCGCGATCGCCGACTACGGCGAGGCCATCAAGCTCAGCCCGAAGGACGCCTGGGCCTTTGCGCACCGATGCGAGGCTCACGAGAGCAAAGAGGACCACGACGCGGCCATCGCGGATTGCACCGCGGCGATCAAGATCGATCCGAAATATGGCAGGGCCTACAACGATCGTGGCGTCGCCTATTACGGTCTGCACGACTACGACGCGGCGCTGGCTGACCACGCCGAGGCGATCAGGCTCGATCCCAAAGAGGCGTGGGCCTATGCCCGTCGCGGCATGGCCTGGACGGAAAAGGGCGAATTCGACCAGGCCGTCGCCGATCTCACCAAGGCGGTGACCATCGATCCGAAATCCGCCTTTGATTTGGGCCAACGGGGTCAAGCGCTCTTCAGGAAGAGGTTGATCACGAAAAAAGGTGGATGGGAGCCCGCGATCGCGGACTACGGCGAGGCCATCAAGCTCGATCCAAATCTGGTCTGGCTGTACAGCTCGCGTGGCGTCGCCTACAGCAACAATTTCCAATACGATCTGGCCGTTCCGGATTGCAGCGAGGTCATCAAGCGCGAACCCAACAATTCCGGCGGGTACAATTGTCTCGGCGTCGCCTACGAAGGCTTGAAACAATATGGCCGTGCGATCGCCGCCTATAATCAGTCCATCAGCATCAATCCAAGGAACGGCGTGGCGTATTGGAATCGCGGCAATGCCAATGTGGGGCTGCGCAAGATCGGTGACGCGATCGCCGATTATGACCGGGCGATCGCGATCAACCCGAAAGACTTCAACGCTTTCAACTCCCGCGGCAAAGCCTATGTCGTAAAGGGCGACCGCAACCAGGCGATTGCGGATTACACGCAGGCGATCCAGCTCAATCCGTCCTATGTCGAAGCCTACGACAATCGCGGCCTCACCTATGAAGCGCAGCAGCGCCGCACTGATGCAATCGCCGATTTCCGCAAGGCGCAGTCGATCGACCCGGCCGACCAGGTCAGCAAGCAACAGCTCCGCATGTTCGATTTCTGATAGCGGGGCAAGCAACGCTCCCCGGCAGGTCGTAGACGAACCGACGCCGGTCATGGGATGGACAACCGGGGAGATTTGAACCTTCGGCCGGCCTTCATGGACCTACGTCTGGGATAATAGCCTGTGTCCGAGGGGGAGGGCGCGGTCCGGGAAAGTGGGGATGCCATGCAGACGATGACGATCCCGCGTCGCTTTCGTGGTCCGCCGAATTCCGGCAACGGCGGCTATGTCTGTGGGATGCTGGCGCGCCAAATCGCCGGTGCCGCGGAAGTAACATTGCGCGCTCCACCGCCCTTGGAGACAAAGCTTGATTGTGTTGAGGTCGAGACGGGGGCATGGGAGCTTCGCCAGGGCACAGCGACAATAGCGATCGGCCGGGCCGTAACGCTGGACGTCAGCCGCCTTGAGAGGGCGACCTACGCCGAGGCGGTAGAGGCTGAGAAACGAACTCCGGTCAAGCCGCACGAGCATTTTCTGCCGATGTGCTTCGTTTGCGGGCCCGACCGGGCGCCGGGCGACGGGCTGAGGCTTTTCGCCGGACCACTGGCCCGACAAGACGGCGGCGGGGCCTTTGCTGTACCCTGGACGCCCGACGCTTCTCTCACCGCCGCCGATGGCCTGGTTGCGCCCGAGTTCGTGTGGTCTGCACTGGATTGTCCGACCGGCTACGTATCCCAGTGCGACTCCGAAACCGGGAACTTCGGCGTCTTGCCGATTCTGCTCGGGCGCCTTTCCGTGCGCATCGACGGCCGACCACGTCCGGGCGAGCGATGCGTGGTGACGTCCTGGAAAATTGGCAGCGAGGGGCGCCGTCTCATCGCCGAAGCTGCGCTGTTCGGTGAAGAGGAGAACCTGCTCGCAGTCGGCCGTGCCATCTGGATCGTCGTTGATCGGCAGGTACAGCTTGGAAGGACATAGAGAGCCGCGGCTGCCGGAGGCTGGACCGCGGAAGGCGGAGGAATACATGCGCGCGGTACTCTGCAATGGCTTCGATGGAATCGGCGCATTGAGCATCGGTGAGGCGGTTGAACCTCGACCCGCGGCCGATGAAGTCTTGATTTTCGCGGATTACCTGATGATTTGCGGTGGCTATCAGAAGCGGCCGGCTCTCCCTTAGGTACCGGGAAAGAACGCTGCAGATAGTCGCCCCAGTATCGGAGCAAGGGATCAGCTTCCTCGAGCTTCCGCTTGAGCTTGCTCTCGCTGATGGCCAGGAGCTCGCATCCATTTCTGGTGTAGGCCGCTGCTGCGTGCTGCGCCGGGTCGCTTGCTGCACGCTGGCGGTCATGGCGATCTCCCGTCGACCGGATTCCCGTGGGAGCGCCGGCCGGCCTAACGCGGGTCGGCGCTCTGTTTTGCGGCTTTCAACCGCCGTGCGCACTCTCCAACTGACTCATGATCTGATCGACGCTGAAGCTTGACGGCTTTTGCCGTGGCGGGAAGTCTTTGAATGTCGCGACAAACTGCGCCACGAACGCTTGCGCCGGGACAAACAGGAATGCCCGCTGCATCGTCCAGTCGTAGTAGGTATTTGAGGTGATATCCGCGCGCTCGTAGGGATCCGTTCGCAAGTTGAACAGCTTGGGCAACCGCCGGCAGACAAAAGGTTCTCCCCAAAGATCGAGGGTACCGGGCGTCTTCTGTTCGCAGAACACGACCTTCCAGTTCTGATAGCGTATCGCCACGAGCTCGGCGTCGTCGTTGATATAGAAGAACTCCTTGCGCTCGGATTTGTCCTGCTGGCCAGTGAGGAATGGCAACTGATTGTAGCCGTCGAGATGGACCTTGAACGTCTTGCCCATCGAGCCGTAGCCGGTCAGCAACTTGCTCTTTATGTCAGGCTCGCCGGCCGCGGCTAGCAACGTCGGGAACCAGTCGAGTGCGGCGAAGATTTCGTTGCTGACCTGTCCCGGCTTGATGCGGCCTGGCCAGCGGATCATCGCAGGAACGCGGTAGGCGCCTTCCCAATTGGTGTTCTTC
This sequence comes from Bradyrhizobium sp. UFLA05-109, assembly GCF_054185165.1. Taxonomy (NCBI): domain Bacteria; kingdom Pseudomonadati; phylum Pseudomonadota; class Alphaproteobacteria; order Hyphomicrobiales; family Nitrobacteraceae; genus Bradyrhizobium; species Bradyrhizobium sp. UFLA05-109. Next base: position 15,125 of record NZ_JBBIAR010000082.1, read on the forward strand.
TCACTGCGGAACGGCGTCATCCCGCCGTCGGGCCACGAGTTCATGTGTACGCCGTTGTCCGTCCCATAGATCACGATGGTATTGTTGGCGATGCCGAGATCGTCCAGTGTGTTGAGCAGGCTCCCGACGTCCCCGTCGTGTTCGAGCATACCGTCGATGTATTCACTCAGACCGCTGCGTCCCCTGTATTCCGGCCGCACATGCGTGTAGAGATGCATGCGCGTGGCATTCCACCAGCAGAAGAACGGTTTGTTGGCCTGTACCTGCCGCTTGATGAAGTCGATCGCGGCGTTGGTCGTCTCGTCGTCGACCGTTTCCATTCGTTTCTTGGAAAGCGGGCCAGTGTCCTCGATGGTCTGCGTGCCGACCTTGCCGAACCGCGGATCGATGGTTGGGTCGTCGCGATCGGTGGCCTTGCATTTGAGCACGCCGCGCGGCCCGAATTTGGCCTTGAACGAGGGGTCCTTCGGATAGTCCTCGCGCTCGGGCTCTTCTTCGGCGTTGAGATGATAGAGGTTGCCGAAGAATTCATCGAAGCCGTGCATCGTTGGCAGGAATTCGTTGCGATCGCCGAGGTGGTTCTTGCCAAACTGGCCGGTGGCGTAGCCCATCGGTTTGAGCGCCACGGCAATGGTGATATCCTCGGAACGCAGGCCGAGGGCTGCGCCGGGCAGGCCAACCTTGGTCATTCCGGTGCGCAGACCGGACTGGCCCGTGATAAACGATGCGCGTCCCGCGGTGCAGCTCTGTTCGGCGTAGTAGTCGGTGAACATCAAGCCTTCATGGGCGATACGGTCGATGTTCGGCGTCCTATATCCCATCAGGCCGAACGAATAGGCGCTGACGTTGGCTAATCCGACATCGTCACCCCAGATGATGAGGATATTCGGCCGCTGTCCGGACGGGGCGGGTTGTTGCGCTTGTGCCTCGCCCACCTGGATCCGCCCGGCAGCTGCAAGCGCGGAGGTCGCTGCAAGCGCGGTGCTACCCAGCAGAATGCGGCGTCGATTCAGGGGGGCATCCTTCATTTTGATTGCGTCTTGATCGCTATTCGCACTCATGCTTCGCTCCTTTCGCGGATGACACAACGAAATCCGACATGGGTCGTGGAGGTATCGACCGGCTCAGCGTGGCGAGCGGCCGGGCGATAGCGGCGGCAGTAGTTCGGCGCGCACAAGTGCGAGCCGCCTTTCAACACCTTCCGTGGAATCTTGATATTGGGCTGGCAGGGATCGTAGCTCTGCTGTTGACACCCACCGCGTGGGTTCTCTGGAATGCAACAGGCCTTCGGCGCATCGGCTTCGTGCCTTGGTGTGTACCAGTCGCCGGTCCACTCCCAGACATTGCCGATCATGTCGTAGAGGCCATAGGCGTTGGGCGGGAAAGCGATCACCGGCGAGGTGAATGCGAAGCCATCATCGCAGCGGTTCTGATGCGGGAAGCTGCCCTGCCAGGTGTTGGCCATGTGCTTGCCCCCCGGCGTGAGCTCGTCGCCCCAGGCGAACTCCGCGCCATCCAGGCCCCCTCGCGCAGCGAATTCCCATTCAGCCTCCGTTGGTAGGTCTTTGCCGGCCCATTGCGCATAAGCGAGCGCATCGGAGTAGGCGACGTGCACCACAGGATGATCGTCGAGATTGGCGATACTGCTCTTCGGACCGTAAGGGTGGCGCCAATCGGCACCTTTCATGAAGGTCCACCATTGGCTCCAGTCGTGGAGGTCAACCGGTCGCGGGGGAGGCACAAAAACCAGCGAGCCGGCATAGAGCATATGGGGCAATGCGCCCGGATAGTCCTTCGGATCGGTCGGGATTTCAGCAAACGTGACGTGGCCCGTCGCTTCAGCAAACGCCTTGAACTGACGATTCGTAACCGGCGTACAATCGATCCAGAACGGATCGATTGCGACGCGGTGCACAGGAGCTTCCTCCGGATAGTGCCGGTTCGAACCCATCCTGTACGTGCCACCCGGCATAAAGATCATGCCCTTGTGGTCAGTCGTCAGCATCGGCGTTGTGCTCGCATCTCGAAGTGCCGGCTCCGGTGACGGGCAACGGGGTTCGTGCGCGGTCATCCCCGCGAGACCACGGAGTCGCGCCCCCTGCAAAAGGGGATTGATCATTCGCCGTGCCTCTCGGTCTGCTCCACCGCCTTATCGGCAGCCCTCTTTTGTCGGCTTGGATGTCTTTTGCTCTCAGTCACTTTTCAGCCCGCCGCCAAGCACGGCACGCGCCGAAGACGAAATGTATTGGCCGCCTGCGAGAACCGTTTCGACCGCATCGGCCAACTCGTCGCCCGCATCGGATTTCACGACGTAGCCGCGCGCGCCTTCGGCGAGCGCTCGCCTGATGATGGCCGGCTCATCCAGAACGGTCGCGAAAATGATTGGAATCTGCGGATGCAGCTCCAGAATGCGGCGCGCCGCTGCCAATCCGCTGATGCCCGGCATTGCGACATCGCTGATGATGAGATCGGGAATATCGAGCTTCACGGCCGCGATCAGGGCCTGCCCGTTTGGAACGATGTCGATGGCATATCGAAAATCGAGCAAAGCTTGCAGGTGTCGAGCCATGTCGGGATGATCCTCTGCCAAGATGACACGTACTTGCCGCATGTTCGTCTCGGCTTGTGGCAATCGGCTTGAGTGCGCGCGAGGCTACGCGTTCAGTCAGACGGACACATCGGGGAAAGCCGAGGCGGGGGATGTGGAAATCACGGGGTGGTCGATCCGGATTTCCCGGTCATCTCACTCGGGAATGAGCCTTTGTTTGATGGCAAATCTTACCAAATCGGCGGTGCTCTTGACGCCGAGTGCGGCAAGCAGCTGGCTCTTGTGATCTTCCACTGTCCTCACGGAAATCCCAAGCTGGGCCGCGATTTCTTTCATGCGCTTGCCCTGCGCGATCAGCCGCAGCACTTCCAGCTGGCGTGAGGAGAGCGAGAGCCCACCGCCATCGGCGGAGCGTGACATCGTCTGCAGCACGTCCTTGGTGATGTGTGGCGTCAGATAGATACGGTCGGCCATCACCGCTCGGATCGCGTCGAGCAATTCCTCTCCGGCGGCTGCCTTGAGAAGGTAACCGCATGCGCCGTCGCGTATCGCCTGCGTCGCGAGCTGCGGTTCGGTATGAACCGTCAGGAAAATGAAGCGGGTCTGCGACCCTCCTGCCTTGAGCTGGCGAAGAGCCTCCAGTCCGCTCATGACTGGCATGGTGACATCGGACACGACGATGTCGGGTTTCAATCGCCGCACGGCCTCGACGAGCTGTTTTCCGTCTCCGACTTGCGCAACGAGGTCGGCGACTTCGCTGACCAACCGGCCCAGCCCTTCCGCGACCATCACATGGTCGTCTGCGAGAATCACGCGCGGTTTCAATGCGATCCTCCGGCTGGAATGCAAATGGTGGCAACGGTGCCTGCCTTCGGTGCCGACTTGATCTCGAACGTGCCGCCCAGCATCCTCACACGCTCGCGCATGCTCAGGAGCCCGAGACCGCACTGGCTGCCGGAGGCGTCAGCGTCGAAACCGTCCCCGTCGTCGGCAATCTTCATCACGATTTGACCGTCCTCGCGGGCGACCGAAATACGCCCGGTACGGGCATGGGCATGCTTCGCGATGTTGCGCAGTGCTTCCTGCGCAACCCTGTACAAGCACAGCTTGACGTCGTCCCTTACCTCTGTGCAGCCTTCGGCTACATCGAGATCGATGGATGTGTTCGAGCCACGGGCGATCTCTTCGCAGCGTTCGCGCAACGCTTCTGGCAAGCCGGCATGTTCGAGCACGCCTTGATGCAGACCATGCGAGAGGTCGCGCATATCTTCCGCCAGATCGACTGTCAGCCGCTGTAGCCGTGTCAGTTCGGCTTTGGTCGGCTCTTGCGAGCTCGGGAGGTGGCGTCTCAGACTGCTCAATCCGATTGACAGTGAGGCGACGCGCTGGCCGACATCATCGTGCAATTCTCGTGCAATTCGCCGACGCTCTTCGTCTTGCGCATGAATCAGCCGGCCGGCAAGGTACCGCAGCTGCTCGTAGCTGGTTCGCAGCGCGTTCTCCTTCGAGCGATTGTCCTGCTCCGCCGCCCAGCGACGCGACCGCTGCACGATGAGGGCGGCTATGAGGAGCGACTGGAGGACGATGAGGGAGCCGGCTCCGATGATGTAGCGATGATAGAGCTCCCAAACGCCGGGTTCCTTGAAGAGAACCACCGAGCCCGGCGGAAGATTGCTTTCGCTCAGGCCCCAACGCTGCATGGCCTGATAGTCCACGCGATAGGCCGCTTCGGCGCTGGTTCGTGGGGGAATCGTGTCCGGGGCCTTGCCCGCAAGAATTTCGAGCGCGATGTCGCCAGCGGTGCGGCCCATTGCTTCGTAGCTCTCGCTGAACCCGCCGACAAAGCCTCTCACCGGATAGGGATAGGGTGCATAAATCGGGGCCGACGAAGACTTGATGAGCTGGGCGGCGACCTCGGATGGCATCAGTGCCCTCCCGCCGCCGTCGCGAAACATCGAAAGGAGAATGACGATCGCGTCGCCAGGGATCTGGGCGACCTTGGCGATGACTTCATCGTAGCGTAGATCGAACAGATAGGTTGTCTCAACCTTGTGATCTCGCGCCTCGACTACCCTTCGAGCGATCGGTTGCCATCGGCGGTCGACAAGCCCGCTTCCTGCGATGATGAAGAGGCGACGCGCGTCCGGTTGGAGACGCTCGGCCAGAGCGATGGTCCCATTCAGATTCGCGTCGAGGTCGACAATGTGGCCGGTCACGTCAGACGGCGGCTTTGCAGCGGAGTAGCCCTGCTGCGAGACGCCGAGAAAAACAACGGGAACATGAGGAGCGAAATCGTCCCGGTGCTTTATGACGAAGGGGAGGGCATCGCCGCCGATGAGCATCACGACGTCGGGCCGCCGCTGTATGTATCTGTCCCGAAGAAAGTCGGCCATCAGGGACTCGTGACCCGGCTCGGCAAAACGTGCGAGGTCGAGATATTCGGCGTCGAGCTCGATCTTCTGCGGCGAACGCTCCAGAAGACGGCCTCGCGCTCCATCCGAAGCCATGGACGTAGCTGGAAATGTATAATTGTACGAATGCAGGATCAGAATGTGCTTCGCCGCCTCGTCCGCGTGGCTTGGCGATCCAAGGCCCAGCAAGCCGCACAAGAGGAGTCTCGTCGTTCTGTGGCGCCTCATTGAGGCACGCAGGCGCGAGAGACCGAGAATCTTGGCCCAGCACATCGAGAAACCTTGGCTTTCGTCGATCCAGGAAAACTATCGACTACCGCGGGCGTTGAGATGTGCAGTTCGTGCCACACACCAATTTGTCGCGGCCAAGGAGGGACTTAGCGGTCTTCCTCGTCGCATTTGATCTAAGTCAAAAGTGCCGCGTGCCGCGCGTGCAGATGAGCTCATGACCTCTTGAGTCGGAAATCTGGCGCTCTCAGACCGTCCCGATGAAGGCGAAAGCACATTTCGATAGGGCACGCGTCGTCGCGCGAGAGCAACGGGCAAAGTCGTGGGAATTGCGTGCTGCAACGAGCTTCGCGACGCTCTTGCGCGATCAAGGTCAGCAGGATGCCGCTCGCGAAGTGCTCGCTCCAGCTTATGGTTGTTTAGCGAGGCTTCGAAACGCTCGACCTGAAAAGAGCCGAGGCATTGCTCCGTGAGCTCGCATGACGTCTTATCCGCTCAACCGACTTTGCTGACGAGCGCGCCCCGCGATTCGTTGGACGCTTTTACACTTCGACCGCACGCGGATCACCATTGATCTAGATCAAAGCTAACGTGAGACACGCTGTCACCAGTGTCCAAGTTCCAGCCTTTTACGCCCAGGCGGTGGATCCGATTCCGAGAACTCAAGCCTTCGATAATGCCATCAAAGGCGGCGTCTTATGGGACGGGAGGCGTGTCGTGAGTAAGTCTCGATATCTGCTATTCCTAACTTTCCTTGTCGTCGTCGGCGTGCTGTCGGGCGGTGAGCGTTGGCTATCCGCGGCCTGGGCCGCTGGCGAGACGCCCAAGGACATGCTTGCTGCCCAAATCCGCAGCCAAGGGATGGCTTGCGACAGGGCGCTCCGCGCCACGCGAGACGCCAAGCGGTCAGGCCCGGATCATGAGGTATGGGTTCTGAAATGCCAAAACGCGACCTACAGGATCGCGCGATATCCCGACATGGCAGCCAAGGTAGAGCAGTTGCGATAGCGCCATCTGCATCCCTGATGCAGGCGTAGCAGCAAGGGAGATGGTCATGAAAATATCGGCGCTGTTACTCTCGACCGCGATAGTGTGCGTGTTCACGACTGTGCCGGCCGCAGCGCAACAGACCCCGGATACTGCAGGTTCGCCCGCTGCCACCACAACGATCGACGGTCGCTACCTTCCGCCACCGCCACAGCGGTTCGAAGGCGAGATCGGTCTCAACGCGGCGCAATCGAAACCAGCGTGGCCCGCGCGTGTAGTGCCACCCAAGGGCGCGCCGAACGTTCTCTTGATCCTGACCGATGACGTTGGCTTTGGAGCGCCGTCGACCTTCGGCGGTGTTATTCCGACGCCGACGCTCGACCGCGTCGCCGCCAACGGGCTGCGTTACACCAACGTTCACACAACGGCACTGTGCTCGCCAACGCGCGCGGCGCTCATCACAGGTCGCAACCATCACTCAGCCGGCTTCGGCGTGGTCACGGAGCAGTCCACCGGTTTCCCCGGCTACGACAGCATCATCAAGAAGGATACTTCGACGATCGGCCGGATACTCCAGGAAAACGGTTATCGCACGTCGTGGTTCGGCAAGAACCACAACACGCCCGACTGGACCGCGAGCCAAGCGGGTCCATTTGACCAATGGCCGAGCGGCATGGGTTTTGAGTATTTCTATGGCTTCGTCGGTGGCGATACCAGCCAGTGGCAGCCAAACCTGTTCCGCAACACCACCGCGATTTCCCCTAATGTCGGTCATCCAGGCTGGAACCTGACCACCGCGATGGCGGATGATGCCATTCACTGGCTAGCCCAGTTGAATGATATCAACCCGTCCCTGCCATTCTTCGTCTATTACTGCCCAGGAGGCACGCACGCGCCACACCAGCCCACGCCGGAGTGGATCAAGAAAATCAGCGATATGCACCTTTTCGATAAAGGCTGGAATGCGCTGCGTGACGAGATTTTTGCCAACCAGAAGAGGCTCGGCGTCATCCCGCAGGATGCCAAGCTGACACCGTGGCCCGACAATTTGCTCAAGAAGTGGGACGCGCTGGGTGATGATGAGAAGAAGCTTTTCATCCGGCAAGCGGACGTCTATGGGGCCTATCTCGCTTACACCGACCATGAAATCGGCCGCGTCATCCAGGCCGTGGAGGACATGGGCAAGCTCGACAACACGCTCATCATCTTCATCAGCGGCGACAACGGCGCTTCTGCCGAAGGAACGCCCCTCGGCACACCGAGCGAGGTCATGTCGTTCAACGGTGTCCAAGTGCCCGTAGCCGATCAGATGAAATGGTACGACGTCTGGGGGTCCGACCAGACCTATGCACACATGGCCGTTGGTTGGACTTGGGCGTTTGATACCCCGTTCAAGTGGACGAAACAGATCCCATCCTTCTTTGGAGGCACGCGCAACGGCGTGGCGATCTCCTGGCCGGGGCATATCACTGACAAGGGCGGCATCCGCAATCAGTTCGGTCACGTGATCGACATCGTGCCGACGCTGCTGGAAGCGACCGGCATTCCCGCGCCGGTCATGGTCGATGGCATCGCGCAGAAGCCGATCGAGGGCGTGAGTATGGCTTACACGTTCGACAAGGCCAACGCAGACGCGCCGTCGCGGCATCACACCCAGTATTTCGAGATGTTCGGCGTGCAGGGGCTGTACAATGACGGCTGGATGCTCAGCGCCGTTCCGCTTCGCGCACCGTGGGAACTGGTAGGAAAGGCAATCCTGGATCCCGCGAGCGCCTACAAGTTCGAGCTGTATGACGTCCGGCACGATTGGACGCAATCGACCGATGTCGCCGCCGCCAATCCTGGCAAGGTGCGCGAGATGACCGACCTGATGTTTGCCGAGTTTGCCAAGTATCAGGTGCTGCCGCTTGATGCCTCAGTAGCAACGCGCCTGGTTGCTCCGCGACCCAACGCGGCGGCCGGCCGGCGTCTCTTCACCTACTCGGGCGAGACCGTGACCGGCATTCCCCATGGGGACGCGCCGAGCCTGCTCAACACGTCCTATACCATCACTGCCGATATCGACGTCCCGCAGGGTGGGGCTGAGGGCATGATCCAAACCAACGGTGGGCGTTTCGGCGGGTATGGTCTGTACCTGTTGAAGGGCAAGCCCGTATTCGTCTGGAATCTGCTTGACCTCAAACGGGTCCGCTGGGAAAGCCCGGACGCTCTGTCGCCCGGCAAGCACACCATCGAGTTCGATTTCAAGTATGATGGTCTGGGTTTTGCGACGCTCGCGTTCAACGACATGAGTGGCCTTGGCCGCGGCGGCACGGGCGCACTGAAAGTCGACGGCAAAGTGGTGGCGACGCAGGCCATGGATCGTACAGTGCCATTGATCCTGCAATGGGACGAGACGTTTGACATCGGGGCAGACACCGGCACGCCGGTGGATGATTACGATTACAAGGTCCCGTTTGCGTTCACCGGCAAGATCGACAAGCTGACCATCGCGCTCGATGAGCCGAAGCTCTCGCCGGACGATGTGCAGAAACTGGAGGCTGCATACCGCGCCGCGCAAGATGCAAACTAGCGCACGGGCACTGGGACAATCCCATCTCGGCTTCGCCGAAGCGGCGATTGCCGCCCTTCGGCGTAGCCAAAGCTCAGTGCGTTCGCCTTAAGGTATGATAGCACCTCTACTTTGCATGGGGTTGTTTTTCAGTTTTTGATGTGAGCCTGCCGCGGCAGCCCCCGCAGGCAGCCTCTAACCCGCCGCCTCATCATACTGCGCACTTGCCTCGAGCCATTGCTCTTCGGCGCGCGCGAGCGCGTCGGCGGCGTTGGCGCGTGCTTTGGAGAGCTGTGCGGCCTGCTTGGGATCGCGGGTGAAGATGTCGGGCAGGGCGAGTGCGGTGTCGATCTTGGCGATGATCTCGCTGACGCGGGCAATCTCGGCCTCGGCCTCTGCGATGCGCTTCTTGAGAGGGCCGCGATTGTCCGATCGTGCGCGCTGCGGTTTCTCGGCTGGCGCGCTGCGCTCGCGCGGGTCATTGTCCGCGCTTGCCGCCGACAGCACCACACGCCGGTAGTCGTCGAGGTCGCCGTCGTAGTTGGTCACCGTGCGGTCGGCGACCAGCCAGAGCCGCTCGGCGCAGGCCTCGATCAGATAGCGGTCGTGCGAGACCATGATGACGGCGCCGGGAAAGTCGTTGATCGCTTCCGCAAGCGCAGCGCGGCTGTCGATGTCGAGATGGTTGGTCGGCTCGTCCAGGATGATCATGTTGGGACCGAAGAAGGTCGCTAAGCCCAGCAGCAGCCGCGCCTTCTCGCCGCCCGACAGCTTGCCGGCCTTGGTGTCGGCCGCCTTGCCGGAAAAGCCGATCGCGCCGGCGCGCGCCCGCACCTTGGCCTCTGGCGCATCGCCCATCAGCTTGCGGACATGGTCGTAGGCGGACGCATCCTCGTTCAGCTCGTCGAGCTGGTGCTGCGCGAAATAGGCGATCGACAGTTTGTCGGCGCGCGTGACCCTGCCGGAGAACGGCGCGAGCTTGCCTGCGAGCAGTTTCACCAGCGTCGACTTGCCGTTGCCGTTGGCGCCGAGCAGCGCGATGCGGTCGTCATTGTCGATGCGCAAGGTGACGCGGCTCAGCACGGGTGTCGTCGGATCATAGCCGACCGAGACGTTGTCGACGGCGATGATCGGCGGCGACAGCGTCTTCTCCGGCGGCGGGAAGCTGATCTCGTGCACGTCCTGTGTCACCAGGGCCGTGATCGGCTTCAGCCGCTCCAGCATTTTGACGCGCGACTGGGCCTGGCGGGCCTTTGAGGCTTTGGCCTTGAAGCGGTCGACGAAGGCTTGCAGGCGCTCGCGCTCGGCCTCCTGGCGCTTGACCTGTTTTGCGTCGAGCAGTTCGCGGGCGGCGCGCTGCTCCTCGAACGACGAATAGGTGCCGCGATAGAGAGTGAGCTTGCCGCGGTCCAGATGCAGGATCTGGTCGACCGAGCTTTCCAGCAGGTCGCGGTCGTGGCTGATCACGATCACGGTGCGCGGATAGTGGGCGAGGTGATCCTCCAGCCACAGCGTGCCTTCGAGGTCGAGATAGTTGGTGGGCTCGTCGAGCAGCAGCAGGTCGGGCGCTGCAAACAGCGTCGCGGCGAGGGCCACGCGCATCCGCCAACCGCCGGAGAACTCCGAGCAGGCGCGCAACTGGTTCGCGGCGGAGAAGCCGAGGCCCGAGAGGATCGCAGCCGCGCGGGCAGGGGCCGAATGCGCATCGATGTCGACGAGGCGGGTCTGGATCTCCGCGATGCGATGCGGGTCGTGCGCGGTTTCGGCCTCGCGCAGCAGCGCGTCGCGCTCGAGATCGGCCTTGAGCACGACCTCGATCAGGCTTTCCGGGCCGTCGGGCGCTTCCTGCGCGAGGCTGCCGATGTGCCAGCGCGGCGGCAGCGCGACCGCGCCATGCTCGGCGGCGAGCTCGCCGCGGATGACCTTGAACAGTGTCGACTTGCCGGTGCCATTGCGCCCGACAAGACCGACGCGCGAACCGGGCGTGATCTGCACGGAGCTCTGGTCGATCAGGAGGCGTCCGGCGAGGCGGATCGAAAGGTCGGTGATGGTGAGCATGCGGCCTTGTCACCGCAGCGCGCGGCAAACGCAACCCCGTTGTTGCCCCTAATTCTGGGATCTAGTTCTCGGGATCTAGTTGTTGGGATCGCCGTCGCGATCCCGCTTGCGCAGCTCGTTCACGAGGTGCTCGAGATATGTCGGAAGCCGCGGCTCGGGCCGAAGGCTCTGCTGGAGCCGTTCGCCGATGGCGTCGCAGATCGATCGGCTGGTCCGCCGGTCCATCTGTTCGCTGTCATTGGCGGATTGCCGAGGCATCACGGGTTCCATCGTAAGAAGCAAGGACACCTTACCAAGTCACTGACCGCGAAATAGTTTCGGGCCCCCATGGGGGCCGCCTTCCATTCTAGTAAAGACTGTATGAAAGCGGCGATGTGCTACCCAAGGCAAAAGCCCCGGCGGCGGGGGACGCCGGGGCTTCTTCTGGTCGTTCTCTTGGTTCGTTCTCTTGGAAGGTGCTGACGGGCTCAGTAGCAGCGGTTCACCAGCCGCCAGCGGGGTCCCCAGGGGGTCGGGACCAGCTGGCGCACATAGCACCCGCCATAGCCGTAGGAGACGGGGCCGCCGACATAGAAGCGCGGTGCGCCCCAGCCGTAACCGTGCCAGCCGCCATGCCAGCCACCCCAGCCGCCATGCCAGTGGGCGGAGGCAGAGGTCGGAGCCAGCGCGGCACCCAGCGCGACCGCGGCGACTGCAGCAAGCGAAAGTTTCCTCAACATGTGATCTCCTCAAAACTGCCGGCGCGGGCCTGCGCGTCGATGGAATGGCCGCCGAAACGCCTCTTGAAAGGCAGAACGCGTCTCGATGGCCCCGACCTTAGGCCCGCGATCCTGAACCGGGGCCTGAACGGAGGTTGCAGATTGGGTTCATCTCGGTGAAATAATTGTAATTCCACAGCTCGGTCTCCCGCGGCGATCAGCCCGTGAAGCCCTTTAGCCGGTCGCTTGCCGTTCGCCGAGAGCGCCGATATAAGCCCGGCAACTCCAAATCACCCCCCTTTCTCAAGGATAGAACCATGGCGATTGAACGCACCTTCTCGATCATCAAGCCCGACGCGACCGAGCGTAACCTGACCGGTGCGGTCAACGCCGTGATCGAGAAGGCCGGCCTGCGCATCGTCGCCCAGAAGCGCATCCGCATGACCAAGGGCCAGGCCGAGACCTTCTATGCCGTGCACAAGGCCCGCCCGTTCTTCGGCGAGCTCGTCGAGTTCATGACCTCCGGCCCCGTGGTCGTCCAGGTGCTGGAAGGCGAGGGCGCGATCGCCAAGTACCGCGAGGCGATGGGCGCGACCGACCCGTCGAAGGCGGCTGACGGCACTATCCGCAAGCTCTACGCCAAGTCGATCGGCGAGAACTCGGTGCATGGCTCCGACGCCCCCGAAACGGCCGTGATCGAGATCGCCCAGTTCTTCTCGGGCAACGAGATCGTCGGCTGATCGGAAGGACGCATTGTGAACTGGCTCTGGCAGATCTTCGACCCCGGCACGCTCGGGTCGTTCTTCACCCAGTTCCGCAATGAAATGGCCGAACCGGCCTTCTGGGTCGCGGTCGGCAAGATCATCTGGATCAACATCCTGCTCTCCGGCGACAACGCGCTGGTGATCGCGCTTGCATGCCGTGGGCTGAAGCCGCGGCATCGGCTATGGGGCATGGTGCTCGGTGCGGGGGCGGCGGTGCTGCTGCGCATCGTGTTCACCGGCATCGTCGCGAGCCTGATGGCGCTGCCATACCTCAAGCTGGTCGGCGGTCTCGCTTTGATCGTGATCGCCGCCAAGCTTTTGGTGCCGGAAAGCGAGGACGAGGACGACGTCGCCTCGGCCTCGCATCTGTGGCAGGCGGTGCAGATCGTCGTTGTCGCCGACATCATCATGAGTCTCGACAACGTCATCGCGGTCGCGGCTGCCGCAAACGGCAGCGTGCCGCTTCTGGTGCTCGGTCTTGCCGTCAGCGTGCCGCTGATCGTCGCCGGCGCTGCGCTGATCATGGCGCTGCTGTCAAAACTGCCGATCCTGGTCTGGGCCGGCGCGGCGTTGCTCGGCTGGATCGCCGGCGAGGTGATCGCGACCGATCCGGGCGTCGAGCCGAAGCTGCATGCGCTGTCCGACGGTCCGTTCGGCGCATCGCTGGATTCGCTGCTCGCAGGCTTGCGCATCCCGCCGCAATTTGCCCATGGCGGGGCGGGCGCCGAGTATCTCAGCTGCGTGCTCGGCGTCATCGTCGTGCTGGTCGTCGGCTATATCTGGCGCCGGCGCAGCATGCATGTTGCCGCGCTCGAGGCCTCCGAGCGCCACGCCAAAGTGTCGGCGGAATAATCTAGCGCCTTACGATCGACCCCGAGCGGCCGACCAGACGGGCGAGCTGCTTGAATCGGCCGCCGACGCGATCGGCGACGAGATCACCGAGACGGTGCTCGAACACCAGCATCAGCTTGCGGCCCTCGGTGCGGAAATGGGTAGCCGGCAGCACGCCGGGCCGGGCCGCCGAGATCAGATGCGCAACGCGGAACGCGGCGCCCAGGAGCCGCGTGCGCTCGAGATGCGCAGGCGTGAGCAGCTCTTGCATGGTCAGGGGCGGCTGGTTCTCTTCGCTCAAGCCCGCGTAGCGATAGAACACCGACAGGCCGACGAAGGCGCGGCCCTCGTGGCTGACTGCGCCGAAATTGCCGTTGACCACGAGGCTCAGGGTCTGCTCGCCGCGGTGGTCAGGATGGACGCGCCAGCCGATGTCCGAGAGCAGACACGCGGTGTGGCGCAGCCTGCGGTCCTCCTCGGTCTCGCGCAGCCTCACCACGCGCGCGAAGCGGTCGGTCCATTCGATGAGCTCGCGGGCATGGCGCGCCGAACGCGACATCAGCTGGTTCAGCTCTTCTGCAGCGCAGATCAATCCGTCCTTGGCGCGTTCGGCTTCCGACAGCTTCTCGTGCAGCAGGCCTTCGCGCACGCCGAAGGTCGAGAACACGATCGTCTTCGGCCGTGCGACGCGGATGACGTGCTCGAGCACGAGCGCGGCATAGGCGAGGAGGGGCCGCCGTGCGTCGGCGACCAGTTCGATGTCGGCGAGCAGGTTGGACGCAGCCAGGCGGCGCAGGCGCCGCGCGAAATCCAGCGCATCCGCGGCCGGTATCGAATAGCCGTGCATCACCTGCAGCGGATAGCCGCTCTGGATGATGTGGATGCGGGCGAGTGCGCGCCATGTGCCGCCAACCGCATAGAAGGTGCGGCCGCGCCCGGCCTTGAGCTGCGCCACGGCGTCGAGTTCCTCGCGCACGATGCGGTCGGCGCGCTTCAACGATTTATGCGCGAGATCCTGCAAGGCGAGCCCGCCGAGCGGCAGCGTCACGCCGCTGCGCACGCTGTTGCGGTGGACCTCGACGAGCTCCAGCGAGCCGCCGCCGAGATCGCCGACGATGCCGTCGGGGTGATGAATGCCGGAGACGACGCCGAGCGCCGAGAGTCGTGCCTCGCGCGGGCCCGACAGGATCTCGATCTTCACCGCGCAGATGCGCTCGGCCTTGGCGATGAAGTCGGGGCCGTTGGATGCATCACGGCACGCGGCGGTCGCGATTGCAAAGACGCGCCCGACCTGCATCACCCGACACAGCGCCCGAAATCGCTTCAGCGAGGTCAGCGCCTTGTCGACCGCGTCGGGCGCGAGCAGGCCCGTGCTCTGCACCTCGCGGCCGAGGCCGCAGAGCGTCTTCTCGTTGAAGATCGGAATGAGGCTCCGCGCCAGTGCCTCGTAGACGACGAGACGAACCGAGTTGGAGCCGATATCGATCACCGCGACGCTTGCGCCACGTTTGCGCGGCCGCGTCACGGCAACAATCCCCGGTCAGGACTGATGACGTTCGTTCCGGCGCGTGAGACGCCGCGGCGAGGATTCCTTGAGCGACTTTCCACGGCCAGACAGACTCGGATTTGTCATGAAGTAGTTGTGCACGTTGAAAGGCTCCTCGCCCTTCGCGGCCTTCATACGCGTTGACGATCCATCGGGCAACAATTGCCAGCTCTGCTCATTGTCCTTCAGATTCGCGACCATGATCTGTTCGAGAACCTGCTGATGTACCGTCGGATTTTGCAGCGGGCACAGCACCTCGACACGGCGGTCGAGATTGCGCGGCATCATGTCGGCTGACGAGATATACACAGCCGCTTTCGCGCTCGGCAGGCCCTGGCCCATGCCGAAGCAGTAGATGCGGCCGTGCTCGAGGAAGCGCCCGATGATCGACTTGACGCGAATGTTCTCCGACAGGCCGGGGATACCCGGCCGCAGGCAGCAGATGCCGCGCACCACGAGCTCCACCTGGACGCCGGCTTGAGATGCCTCATAGAGCGCGTCGATGATATCGGGATCGACCAGGGCGTTCATCTTCATCCACACCGCGCCGGGCTTGCCGTGCCGTGCATACTCGATCTCGCCCTGGATGTGCTCGATGATGCGCTTGCGCAGCGTCAGCGGCGATACCGCCATCTTGTCGAGATCGCTCGGCGCCGCGTAGCCGGTGATGAAGTTGAACACGCGCGCAGCGTCGCGGCCGATGGTCGGGTCCGAGGTGAAGTAGGAGAGATCGGTGTAGATGCGCGCGGTCACCGGATGGTAGTTGCCGGTGCCGGTGTGAACATAGGTGGTGAGGCTGCCGCCCTCGCGGCGCACGACCATCGAGAGTTTCGCGTGCGTCTTCAACTCGAGGAAGCCGTAGACGACCTGCACGCCGGCGCGCTCGAGGTCGCGTGCCCAGCGGATATTGGCTTCCTCGTCGAAGCGCGCCTTGAGCTCGATCAGCGCGGTGACGGACTTGCCCGCCTCGGCGGCCTCGGCCAATGCACGCACGATCGGCGAATTGTTGGAGGTGCGGTAGAGCGTCTGCTTGATCGCGACGACGTCTGGGTCGCGCGTGGCTTGCTGGAGGAACTGCACGACGACATCGAAGGATTCGTAGGGATGATGGACGATGAGGTCCTTCTGCCGGATCGCCGCGAAGATGTCGCCGCCATGCTCGCGCACGCGTTCGGGATGACGGGGCACGTAAGGGGTGAATTCGAGGTCGGGGCGATCGAGGCGGGTGAGTTGCGACAGCTCGTTCATGGCGAGCACGCCGTCGACCAGGAATACTTCGTCTTCGGCCGCAGAGAGCGCGTGCTGCACGAAGCTGCGCAGCTGCTCCGGCGTCTTGGCGTCGACCTCGAGCCGGATCACCGATCCGCGGCGACGGCGCTTCAGCGCCGTCTCGAACACGCGCACGAGGTCTTCGGCCTCTTCCTCGATCTCCATTTCGGAGTCGCGGATGATGCGGAAGGCGCCCTGGCCGTGCACGGTGTAGCCGGGGAACAGACGGTTGATGAAGAGCGCGGTGGCCTGCTCGAGAGGGATGAGCCGCGTCACGCCCTCAGCGGGCAATTTGATGAAGCGGTCGATCTTGCCGGGCATGCGGATCAGCGCGTTCATCTGCTTGCCGTCGGCATCGCGCGTGAGCTGGAGCGCGATGGTGAAGCCGAGGCTTGGGATGAACGGGAAGGGATGGGCGGGATCGATCGCCAGCGGCGTGAGCAGCGGGAAGACGTTGTGGAGAAAATAGTCTTCCAGCCAGGTTCGTTCGGGCTTGGTGACTTCCTTGCCGTCCACGAGCACAATGCCGACCTCGGCAAGCGTGCTGCGCAGGTCGCGCCAGATCGCCTGCTGGTCGCTCGCAAGCTGGGAGACGGTTCGGTTGATCAGCGCCAGCTGCTCGGACGGGGTCAGGCCGTCGGGGCTGCGCTCGGGGATGCCCTCGCGGACCTGAGCCTTGATGCCGGCGACGCGGACCATGAAGAACTCATCAAGGTTATTCGCGGAAATCGACAGGAATCGCACCCGCTCCAGCACCGGGTGGTGCGAGTTGACCGATTCCTCCAGGACCCTGCGGTTGAAGTGCAGCCAGGAAAGCTCGCGATTGATGAATCGCTCGGGGCTCGTGGCGATCGCCGGCAGGCCAGCCGATTCCGATTCTTTTTCTTTAATTTCAACAGCTTGCGCGGAGTCCATGAGAAGTCGGTCCATCTTGTCTCGCCTTACTTTGCGACTTACGCGCAAAACCGGCGGGAGCATGTGTTAATGCGATGACGTTTCGATGACATTGATGTTCTGCTTCTCGGCCGCGTCAAGCGGGCGGGGCTTGCAAAGGGTCTGAAAAGGTCAGGCGTCGCGGAGCAGCTCGGCGGCTAGTGCACGGGTCACGGGCCGGCCGAGCCGCAGGGCTTCGCTGTCGAGCAGCTCCACGGCCCGCCGAGCGGCTGCGGAGGAGCGCTCCAGGCGGGTCGCAAGATAACTCACCACGCTCTCATCGACGCTCAATTGGCGGTCGGCGCAGAACTTGACGATCAGGCCGCGGAAAAGCTGGTCGTCCGGGGGCAGGAGCGACACCACCGGCACGGCGCGCACGCGCGAGCGCAGGTCGCGCAGCTCGATATCCAGCGCCGCCGGTAACTCGCGGCCGGTGAGCAGGACGTAGGCTCCTTCCTCGCGCGCGAGGTTCAACAGATGGAAGAGCGCGCGCTCATCAAAGTCCTGCGCTTTCAGGTCCTCAACGACCAGTGCTCCCGTGGCGAGCGCTCCAGGCACGGCGGCCGCGATCAATGCATTGGCAGTGGTGGAGCGGGCGCCGGCTTCTTCGGCCCAGATGGCGGCGAGATGGCTCTTGCCTGAGCCCTCGGGCCCGGCCAGCCACATGATCCGGTTTGGCCATTCGGGCCAGCCGTCGATCAGCGCGAGCCCGGCGGCGTTGGCCGGGCCTTCGAGAAAATTATCCCGGCTCAGGCTTTCCGCGTGCGGAAGCGAAAACGCCAGTTGTCGGGGATGAACGCGGCCTGCCACGCTTGCTTTGCTCCATGCCGGACGGGCCGGCCAAAACTTGTGCCAAAGGGGTTTGGCGCAAAAGCCTATCGGTTGCGAGTTGGCCTTTTGCGGGGCCGGTCTGCGCTCATTTCGCTTCGATCGTGCTCATGTGCCGCAGCCACTCGACGAGATAGAGCGACACCGAGGTGAGCGTGAAGACCGTGACGAGGCCCATCAGGATAATATCATAGGGCTCCGGCTTGAAGCCGAAGGCGAGTGCGGCCAAGACCAAGGCTGCGAATGCCACCTGGGCTGCGGTATTCAGCTTCGACACCATCAGGGGTTTCATGGCCACCGGCTTGTCGAACAGCCAGGACACGATCACGGCGGCGACGATCATGATGTCGCGGGAGACCACCAGGATGACGATCCAGCGCGGGATGGCACCCCAGATCCCCAGCGCCATGTAGATTGAGACCAAAAGCGCCTTGTCGGCGAGCGGGTCGAGCAGGGCGCCGAGCTCACTCGTCATGTTGAAGCGCTTGGCCAGGAAGCCGTCGACGGCGTCGCTGATCCCAGCGATCAGGAACACACCGAACGCCACCTCCATTTGGCTCGACACGATGGCCCAGACGATGATTGGGACCAGCATGATGCGGCCCAAAGTGATGATGTTCGGAATACTCACGCGGCGCTTCCCGGCACCCGGTGTGACCTCGAATCCGGCCCTTTGGAGGCTGAACCGGTTGATATCTACATAGTATAGCCTCAGGCCCCTTGCGAGCCATTGCGCGGCCCTCGAATTCGACGTAACCAGCCGCAAATCCACTGGAAATCGGGCATGACCGACCGCAAAAACGGCCTTACCTACGCCGATTCAGGCGTCGACATCGATGCGGGCAATCGCTTGGTCGACCTGATCAAGCCGATGGTGCGCGCGACCGCACGTGCCGGCGCCGATGCCGAGATCGGGGGGTTCGGCGGCCTGTTCGACCTCAAGGCAGCCGGGTTCAAGGACCCCGTCCTGGTCGCCGCCACCGACGGCGTCGGCACCAAGGTCAAGATCGCCATCGAGACCGGCCTGCATGGCGGGATCGGCATCGACCTCGTCGCGATGAGCGTCAACGACCTGGTGGTGCAGGGGGCCGAGCCGCTGTTCTTCCTCGACTATTTCGCCTGCGGCAAGCTCGACCCCGAGGCTGCTGCGTCGATTGTCGCGGGCGTTGCCGAAGGCTGCCGCGAGTCTGGCTGCGCATTGATCGGCGGCGAGACCGCCGAGATGCCCGGCCTCTACAAGGACGGCGACTATGATCTCGCCGGGTTCGCAGTCGGTGCCGCCGAGCGCGGAACGCTGCTGCCGCGCAAGGATATCGCCGCGGGCGATGCCGTGATCGGGCTGGTTTCCTCGGGGGTGCATTCCAACGGCTTCTCGCTGGTGCGCAAGATCGTCGAGCAGTCCGGCCTCGGCTTCGAGGCCCAGGCGCCGTTTGCGCCCGTCATGACGCTCGGGGGCGCGCTGCTCGCGCCGACCCGGCTCTATGTCAAATCCTGCCTGCGTGCGATCCGCGAGACCGGCGCGGTGAAGGGCCTTGCCCACATCACCGGTGGCGGTTTCACCGACAACATCCCGCGCGTGCTGCCAAAACATCTCGGTGTCGGCATCGATCTCGCCCGCTTGCCGGTGCTGCCGGTGTTCAAATGGCTGGCGGCGCAAGGCGGCATGGCCGAGCTCGAAATGCTGCGCACATTCAACTGCGGCATCGGCATGATCGCGATCGTCGAGCCGGATGCCGTCGACAAGGTGATGCAGGTATTCACCGATGCCGGCGAGACGGTGGCGCAACTCGGCACCGTGATCCCGGCCGAGGGCGAGCATCGCGTCGTCTATAACGGCCAACTCGATCTGTCGCTGTAAGACCCATGAAGCGCCGCGTCGCCATCCTGATCTCCGGCCGAGGCTCCAACATGGCGGCGCTGATCAAGGCCGCCGCCATGCCGGATTTTCCGGCCGAGATCTCGCTCGTCATCTCGAACAAGGCCGACGCGCTGGGCCTGGAAAAGGCGAGGGCGAGCGGCGTGAAAACGCTGGTGATCGAGAGCAAGCCGTTCGGCAAGAATCGCGCAGGGTTTGAGGCGGCGCTGCAGGCCGCCCTCGACCAGCACGGCATCGAGCTGATTTGTCTGGGCGGCTTCATGCGGTTGTTCACGGCCGAGTTCACGCAAAGCTGGCACGGGCGGATGCTCAACATCCATCCCTCGCTGCTGCCGTCATTCCCCGGCCTCGACCCGCACGGCCAGGCCTTGCGCGCCGGCGTGAAACTGTCTGGCGCGACGGTGCACTTCGTGATCCCTGCGACCGATGCCGGCCCGATCGTGATGCAGGGCGCCGTTCCCGTCAGCGACAACGACACGCCGGACACGCTGTCCGAGCGCATCCTCGAAGTCGAGCACCGCATCTATCCAGAAGCGCTGCGACTGCTTGCAACCGGCAAGGTCCGGATCGACGGCGACGTCTGCAAAACGGTGGGAAGCGGTGGCTCGGAGAATTTCCTGATCTCGCCGGTGGTGAGCTGAAGCGCCATGCAGGCTTGAGCCACAAACGAATTCCCCCGGGCGGGGCCGGGGGAATTCACGCTTGCCTGTGTCGATCGTGAGCAGAAAGTCAGTGAACCTTGAGGTTCTCTGCGGAAGTCTTGCCGCGATTCTCCACGAGATCGTATTCAACCACCTGATTTTCATTAAGGGTGGTCAGCCCAGCGCGCTCGACCGCGGAAATGTGGACGAACACGTCCTTGTCGCCGCCGTTCGGCTTGATGAAGCCATAGCCCTTTGTCGGGTTGAACCATTTGACGGTGCCCTTTTGCATCGCCAGTCTCCTCCTTTAGACATAAAAAAGACGCGGCGACGTCTTTGCGCGTGCCACGCCACAAACGGGCTTCCGGAAGTCTGTTCGAGTCTTGAGTCTCAATGTCGCGAAACGCACAGTCGAGCGGCCAAATCCGATTGTGCCTGATATTGCAACATGAAAACCGCTTGCTCGCAAGCAGCGCGCAAAGTTCAAAGTCCCGACCGACGTTCGATGGCACAATTTGCGACCTGTGGCAGCGGTACCACAGGGCGGGGCAATCATCCCATTCAGTGTTGCCCAGGCGATTGACCCTTCATGCCGGTTCAGCGCAAATCGTCGCAGGTACTGCAATGCGTGTTGCATTTTTGCGCGTTGCCATTTTGCTTCGGGAATTGTGTCGACATGCGCTGCCTCTCGCAGCCCTCAGGGACAAGACGGACGAGCCGGTTGGACTTTGTCCGGCGTGCCGCGAGCGCTATTGCGGTCGCCTTTGCGCTCCCGCTGATGATCATGGCTGCGCCGGCACATGCACAGTCGCCCACACCGACGCCGACGCCCACAGCGACGCCGACGCCAACCCCGACGCCCACGCCGTCACCGACGCCATCACCGACACCTACCGCGATCAACTACGGCCAGTCGGCGGGCAACACCACGCTCAATCTCGGCTCTAGTTTCCTGGAGCGACTGGGCAACCAGGCCTCGAACGGCTTCGACAGGACCTCCCGAACCAATCCCGGCGGTGGCGGCGCTGCCGAGGCGGCGGAAGGGCCGCGCTACCGGACCTGGTTCGAGGGTTACGGCATTTCGATGCGAACCGACGCGCAGGGCGACTTCGTCGGCGACAAGCGCACGACCGTTGGCGGGGTCGCGGGCTTCGGCGCGCGGCTTGCGCCGGGAGTCAATCTCGGCTTCTCCGTCGACCAGAGCCACACCGACATCGACGTGCCCTTGGCGCTCCAATCGGCAACGCTGGATCTGACCCAACTCGGCGTCAACGGCTCCGTCGACAAGGGGCCCTGGACCTGGGCCTTTGCGCTCGTCCATGGCTTCGGCAACGTCCATTCCAGCCGGGACAGCGGCTTTGGCTTTGCGACTGCGCGCTATAGCGCCGCCATCGACGGCGCGCTGACCGAGATCAGCTACTACTGGACCCAGGACCAGATCCGCTTCGTCCCCAAAGCTGCGCTGGAATATGTCCGCGCCACCAGCGCTTCGTTCCAGGAGACGGGCAGCCTCTTTCCCCTGACCGTCGGCTCGTCCGCGCTTGCGCGCGCGCGCCTCATGCTCGGCGCCGAGGTGGGGCGCTACTTTATCTTCGACCAGAAGATTCTGGACCTGTCAGCCTACGGCAAGTTCGTCGACAATTTCTATCAGGACCTGGGATCGATCCAGGTCAGCCTGGGCAGGCAGAGCCTCGTAGTGCCCGGCATCGGCGAGAGCCGCTACGGCCTCGACACCGGCGCGTCGGCCTCGCTCAGCCTGACCAACACCGCGCGCCTCTACCTCAATTATGACGGCAAGTTCCGCAACGAGTTGCGGTCGCACCAGGGCACGGTCGGCTTCGAGTACAGATGGTAGCCGCTGCCGATCAGGTCGGCGCCGCCGCGACATAGCCCGTCAGGCCAAAGCTCTCCCGGGCCGTTGCCATCATCGGCACCAGCTCGTTCGGGTGGATGAATTCGTCGCGGAAGCAGGGATAGGTGCGCGGATCGAAGATCTTCTTCAGCCACTCGACCACGATCTTGTGTCGCTCCGAGGCGCGGAATTCCTTGTGATAGGTGAGCCAGAGATCGGCGTGGTGGCTGACGCCGAGATCGACGGCGACGACCGGCGCGCCGATTGCGATCGACACCGTCGGCAAGAAGCCGATGCCGGCGCCACGTTCCACCGCGTAGAGCACGCCCACCGATGAGTTGGTCTTGATCCCGACGATGCCCTCGAGCGACTTGAGCCCCAGGATGCGCGCATAGGCGGTATCGTCGACCTGCGGTGCGCTCTGCTTGATGATCCGGTGGTTCGGCAACTCGGCAAGTGTGCCGGGCACGCCGTGCAGGCTCTCGTAACCCTTCGAGACGAAGGGATAGATGTGCAGCCGGCCAAGCTTGGCCACGATCAGATCCGGATTGGTCGGCGGCTCGAGCTGGATCGCGATGTCGGACTCCAGGCGCGCAACATCGGCCTGCTCCATTGCGCAGCGCAGGTCGACGGTGATCTTGCGATAGGTCTTCTGGAAGTCGATCAGTCGCGGCAGGATCCAGAAATTGCCGGGCCCTTCCGTCACTGCGACGCGCACGGTGCCTGTCGCGTCGCTCGAACCACGCGAGGCGCGGCGAAATACATTGAAGGCGTGACGCTCCATCAAGGTGACATCGGAGATCATCGCCGTGCCTTCGTCGCTCAGCGTCAATCCGCTCTGGTCGCGCAGAAACAGCTTGCAGCCGATGCTCTCTTCGAGCCGGTCGATCCGACGCATCAGCGTCGTCGAGGTGAGGCCGAGCTCTTCGGCAGCGTTGCGGAAACTTTTATATTTCGCGCAAGCTAAAAACAGCTTCAAATCGTCCCAGGATGCATCCAGGGACTCATCGCTGCGGTGCTGCGTCATCGCAGCACCCCGGTGCAATAGTTGCTGCATACACCTGTTCCTTACCCGATAAGCTCCTCATCCTAACGGGACAGGGCGAAACTTAGAGGGGTGGGATGGGTATGGAAAGAGGCTCGTTTGCCGCGAGGCATGAATTTGACGCGCTGCCGCTCAGTCCAGACATCGATGTCCACTGTGCGCAATTTTCCGAAATTGCCGCGCTTGCCGGCATGGCGCACCGGTTAGTCCCCGGCGTGCGCATCGGCGAGCAGGAGCTCGCGCGCTATTTCACCTTCGATTCCCAATGCCTTCTGACCTTCACCCGGAACGGCGTACTGGTGGGTGGAATGGCGTTCCTGTTTCTCAACGAGCGCGGCCATGACGCACTGCTGCTCGACGAGATCTGTCTGACCGAACCCGACATCCGGCATCTTGCATGTGGCGACGAGGAGGTCTCGGCCATCTACATCTGGGCCATCGCGACCACCGGCCGCGGCATCGCCGGACTCGGCAAAGCGGCCGCGCATCTGCGGCAGCCGCGGTTACGAAGCGCCGATTGTTTCGCGCAGCCGTCGACGGCTGCCGG
This sequence comes from Bradyrhizobium sp. UFLA05-109, assembly GCF_054185165.1. NCBI lineage: Bacteria > Pseudomonadati > Pseudomonadota > Alphaproteobacteria > Hyphomicrobiales > Nitrobacteraceae > Bradyrhizobium > Bradyrhizobium sp. UFLA05-109. The sequence goes on from NZ_JBBIAR010000082.1 coordinate 38,738, forward strand.
ACGCGACATCATGAAAGCGACGGGTTTTGAGCCTATCGCGAGCTTCCAGCCCGACCTCTGGTGTTACGAGAGGCCATGGAATCGACTGCCCATGCGCGGGCGGGGCGCAATGATCGAAGTAGGGAGTTTTGCAAATGCACGGCACTAGAATTCCTTTTGCCAAACCTGACTCGCGCGCCATCACGGTCCGCATCGCGCGCGATCCCAGCGACCTCATGCTGGTCACTGCCATCCGCTCGGCGGTCTATCTCGCAGAGCAGGACTGTCCTTTCGAGGAAGAGTTCGATGGCAATGATTTGGTCGCCGCGCATTTCATTGGCTTCATCGGCAACGAGCCCGCCGGCTGCCTGCGGGTTCGCTTCTTCGGCGAGTTCGCCAAGGTCGAGCGACTCGCGGTGCGGCATCAGTACCGGCGCTCGCGCGTGTCGTTCAAGCTCGTGCAGGCAAGCGTCGAGTACGTGAAGCGCAAAGGCTTCCGCAAAATCTATGGGCAGGCGCAGGACCGGCTCGTCGACTTCTGGGCCCATTTCGGTGCCAAGCCGCTCGGCCACAATCGCAAGATCACCTTCTCGGATTTTTCCTATACCGAGATGGTGCTCGAGATCGAGCCGGGGCCGGACGCGATCACGCTGGACAGCGATCCTTACGTGATCATCCGTCCCGAGGGCGATTGGGATCGGCCGGGGGTGCTTGACGCCTCGGCGGGACGAGCGGTGACATCGCCGCTGCGTAACGTCTCGATGGCTCAACGCTGAAATTGGTGCAGCTACGAACAAGCCAATGCCGGACTTCATTGACGACGATCCGCCGATCCTGGTTTGCGCCGATCTGCAGGTCGAATATCTGACTCCCGGGCGTCGCCATGTCATTCTCGATGGCGACGCCACGACCTCGCGCTGCCTGGAGTTGTTGACGCTGTGGCGCGACAATCTCTGGCCGGTGATGCACCTCAAGCGCATCGCGCAGGCCGCCTGGTTCAATCCGGCATCCAAACTGACCGATTGGATTGGTGAGCTGAAGCCGCGCCCAGGGGAGATGACGTTTGAGCATCCGCTGCCGTCGGCCTACAGTTCCGCGCGGTTCGCGGACTACAGCGCGAACATTCGGAACATCCGCTGCGTGCTACTCGGTTTCTCCCTCGACGAGACGATCTTGGCGACGGTGGTCGACGGGTTTCACAGAAGCCATCGCTATCAGGTTGTCAGCGACGCTGTCGCCTGTCGCCATCCGGGCCGTGGCGACGCGGCGACCTATAAGCAGTCGGTGATGAATGTGATCGGCAATTTTGCTACTGTTCGCGCCAGCGCCGAACTCAACAGGACCGGCGCCATCGCGGTATAGACGGGCGCGGCCCGCGACGAGGGTGATTGACGACATTATCCCGGGGGCAAGAGCTGGAAGGTTTGGTCGGCGATCTGTCGCGCGCCCTCGAAGCCGCGCGCCGACTTGGGCTGTCAACGACCGTCTATCTGCTCTCGATGGCACTCGTCGAGGCGCGCGAGGCGGCCGAGGCCGACTCGGATGGTGGCGATGATGACGGGGCTGCCTGAACCGACGCATTACCTGTTTTCCTGCAACGCTGCTGTGCTGCCGACGAATTGACGTTGCAAGTTGTGCCGTGCCGCAATAGCCAAGTGACGATGCCATCGACAGACGAGCTCCGTTTCGGCGCGAGCCGAAGGCTGAAGGAATGATGTGATGACCATGCTGCCCAATTCGCAAGAAGCCCGGGATGTCGCGTTCCAGCTCCATCCCTATACCAACGCGCGTACCCATCAGCAGAATGGCCCGCTGGTGATCGAGCGAGGCGAGGGGCCCTATGTCTTCGACGCCGCGGGCAGGCGCTATTTCGAGGCGATGGCCGGCCTGTGGAGCGTCGGGCTCGGCTTCAACGAGAAGCGGCTGGTCGAGGCTGCGTACCGGCAGATGCAGGCCCTGCCGTTCTATCATACGTTCTCCGCGAAATCGCACGGGCCCTCGATCGATCTCGCCGAGAAACTCGTCGCCCTCGCGCCGGTGCCGATGAGCAAGGTGTTCTTCACCAACTCCGGCTCGGAAGCGAACGATACGGTGCTGAAGCTGATCGCTTATCGCTCGAATGCGCTCGGTCAGCCGCAGCGCAAGAAGGTGATCAGCCGCATGCGCGCCTATCACGGCGTCACGATCGCCTCCGCAAGCCTCACGGGTCTGCCGAACAATCACCGTTCCTTCGATCTTCCATTGCCGAATATCCTGCACGCGGGCTCGCCGCATTTCTACAAGGATGGCCAGGCTGGCGAGAGCGAGGAAGCCTTTGCGACGCGACGTGCGGAGG
>NZ_JBBIAR010000083.1:0-40796 GCF_054185165.1 Bradyrhizobium sp. UFLA05-109
AGGTCGAGCGGCTGTATCTCGGCCTCGACCAGATCGCCCAGGCGGCTGAGGATATCCGCCGTCACAAGAACACCGTTCTGAGGATCGCGAGCGTAACTTCGCTGGTTCGGCCCTACCTCCACCACGCCATCACCGACGTCGTTGGTGACCGGCTCGATATTCCGCTGGTGATCGATGTCGAGAACAGCCGCAATATCTGGGACATGGTCGACAAGAACCGCTACGACCTCGGTTTCGTTTTCGGCTCACCACGCATGGCGGACAAGAATGCGGCCCTTCTGCATGCCTCTCACGCGGTCGCCGCCATGTTGCCGGGGCACCGGCTGGCCTCCCGGAAAGTCGTGACGCCCGCCGACCTTCTGGACGAGCGTGTCCTGATCCCTGGCCGCAATTCGCCCCTCAGATTGGCGCTCGACCGGGCCTTTTCCAAGGAGGATCGCCGGCCGGCAAGCACGATGGAAACCTCGATGCTCAATTGTTGCTATTTCGCAGCGGCAGGAATGGGCATCGGCATCGTCGACTATACAAGCCTGCATTCCGCCGGAACGGATGTCGTAGCCATCCCGTTCAGACCATTCATTGAAGTCTCTTACTTCGCCATCCGCCCGTCCGGCGGGCACCGCATCACGATCTTGGACGACATAGTCAAGCGGATGAGCGAGTTAATCGACTCAGCGCCGCAAACCGCTCGATTCCCGTCGATCTCGCAAACAACTCGCAGGAGCCGGTAGCAACTGGTAGTTCAATTTGGGGCACACCTCGCAAAGCAACCGAGGCAAGCATTCTACGACTTGTTGGTTGAAGAGCAGGAAGATCGTGATCCCTTCACATGAACGCGTCTTAACGAGCGCGCCATCATCTGCGCGCCACCAGTACGCCGAGCAGGAAGGCCACCAGCAACGATGGTAGCGGCGCCTCGCGGACCATGCCGCGGACGATGTCCGGCCAATGTTGGTCGGTGCCGGTCACGCCTGTCGGCCAGATACCCCATTCCGATGCAAGCATGCCGATTTCGCGCCGTGTAAGCCTCGAGGCGTCGCGGACGCGGAAGATCGCAGTCTCCGAGCGTTCGCGCGCCGGCAGCGCCATCAACGTGGCGAGCGCGGTGCGTAGCGTCATCTCGCCGTAGCCTTGCAAGCGAACCGACTCTTCCGGGTCGGATGTCATGCGAGCGCCTCCGTCACGCCGCGAAGTGGCGGGCGAGGGTGAAGACGGCCGTCGCGCAGAGCACCAGCGTCGAGATCGCGCCGGCGACGCAGCGCGCGAGGCGTGCGCGTGTCAGATGTTTCGTCGTGTTCCTTGCCATGTTCCTCTCCTCTTCTTTCGAGGGGGAAATCGTGACGAAACCAGTTGGTTCCTCACCCACGGCGGTCATGGTTGCAGCTTGGGCCGTGTGGCGCAGGGGCATTCGCCGGTCCTGGGGGCTCAGCGATCATCAGCAGGCGAACACGCCGACCTTGATTTGGAAACGATTGTTCCCTATTGTGTGCGAATGCGAAGAAGCGCGCGAAACTTGCAGCCCATCTCACGTCCGCCCGGCCGGCCGCGCGAGTTCGACCTGGACGTGGCGCTGGACAAGGCGGTGCGGGTGTTTTGCGAACGCGGTTACCATGCCACCTCGATCGGAGATCTGACCGCGGCAATGGAACTCGCGACGGGCAGCGTCTACAAGGCGTTTCGAGACAAGCATGCCGTCTTTCTCGCCGCACTCGAGCGCTACACGGCGCGGCGCCAGGACGAAGTTCGGCGCGCTGCCGCGCAGGGCGCGAGCGGACGCGATCGCCTGCGCAACGTGCTGCTTTCCTACATCGAGGCGTCCAAGGGCGCCGAGGGGCGACGTGGCTGCCTCGTGGTCGGCAGTGCCGTCGAGCTGGCCGCTGTCGATCCGGAGATTGCGGCGTGGGTCGCGGCCCGGCTGAAAGCCAATGAAGGTTTTCTCGCCGGTCTCATTCGCGAAGGTCAGGCCGACGGCTCGGTTCCTCGCCATATCGATCCCGACGATACCGCGCGATTGATGATCTGCATGACGCAGGGGCTCCGCGTGGTCGGCAAGGCGCGGCTGCCGCTGGATAGCGAGCGCCTGGTCGGGGTCGCGATGAAGCTGCTCGCCTGATTTGTTTGCCTAATTAGGAAACGATCGTTTCCTATCATTGGAGTGTGTGATGACGATGAATGCGACGATCGAGGCCGTGCCCGACGAGGGCTCGGTTTCGCAGGCCCTGACCGTCCTGCTTGCCGCCGCCTGCGGCATGGTCGCGGCGAATATCTATTATGCGCAGCCGCTGATCGGGCCAATCAGCACGGCGCTGGGCCTCTCACATGACGCCGCGGGCTTGATCGTCACCATGACGCAGATCGGCTATGGCGTCGGGCTCCTGCTGATCGTCCCGCTCGGGGATCTCGTCGAAAACCGCACGCTGATCTGCTCCGTCATCGGTCTTGGCGCCGCGGCGTTGCTGGCCGCCGCCTGCGCAACACAGGCCTTGCCGTTCCTCCTGGCCGCGCTCTTTATCGGGCTCGGCTCGGTTGCGGTCCAGATCATCATCCCCTATGCCGCGCATCTTGCGCCGGCAGCGACGCGCGGACGCGTCGTCGGCAACGTCTCGACCGGCCTGATGCTCGGCATCATGCTGGCGCGGCCGGTTTCGAGTTTCCTGACGTCGATCTCCTCATGGCATGCCGTCTTCTTTGGCTCGACTGTGCTGATGGTCGCGCTCGCCGGTGTGCTCTGGCGGGTGTTGCCGAGGCGCATGCCGGTCGAGCGGCTGCATTATTTCGACCTCCTGCGATCGATGCCGCGTCTAGCGCGGACGACGCCGCTCCTGAAGCGTCGCGCGCTCTATCAGGCCTTTCTGTTCGCAGCGTTCAGCCTGTTCTGGACGGTGACGCCGCTCCTGCTGGCGGGGCCAGCGTTCGGCCTGTCCCAGCGCGGCATCGCGCTGTTCGCACTCGCGGGTGTCGCAGGCGCCGTGGCTGCACCAATTGCGGGACGTCTTGCCGATCGGGGACTCAGCCGTATCGCCACTCTCGGCGCGATGCTGCTGGTCGCGTCCGGTTATCTGATCACGGATATCGGCGCAGCCGGCTCCACGCTGAATCTCGTCTGCCTCGTCGTTGCAGCGATCGCGATCGATTTCGGCGTGCAAGGCAATGTCGTCCTCGGCTTTCGTGCGATCTTCGCGCTCGGCCCGGAGCACCGCAGCCGCCTCAACGGCCTCTATATGGCGACGTTCTTCACGGCCGGTGCCGCTGGCTCCGCGCTCGGCGGCTTCGCCTTTGCGCATGGCGGCTGGATGCTCGCATCCTGGATCGGCTTTGCGCTGCCGGCCGCGGCACTGATCTACGCTACCTTCGAGTGACGCGCTCACGGCGGGCAAGGATTCGGAAACTATCCGCGATCTCTCTGTTCGCCGCTAACGAATCGAAAAAGGTTCTGACGCACCTTGGCCCTGCGAAAGGGAATTGGGGAGTTTTTGATATGGACGGGCAAGCCATCCTGGAGAACGTACGGCGCTATCGGGCGATCGCGTCACTGCACCGCCAGACGGCCGCGTTCCGGCCGCGTCAGAGCTGGTCTCTGCTCGAGCAGGCAAGCGAATGGGAATCCCGCGCGCTGGCGGAACTCGAGGCCTACTTCGCCGGCGGCGATCGCCGCTGGTCCGGGGTTGCCCAAGTCCGCATGGAACAGCTGGCGGCGTGAAGCCAAGGCGACCGCTTCCGCTGCAAGGCCCGCTCGGCCGGCAGGCCATTTCTACTTTGCAAGGGGTTGTTTTCGACTTTTTGGCAGGAGCTCACGCTCGCGCACGCCGACGGCGGCCATTTACCAAGTTCCCGTTTGCGCAGTGCACTGTCGCGGGCCCTGAACAGGTATGCTAGCTTGGCTGGAACCTCAGTCGCGTTCGCGGCGCAAAAAGGGGCTTCCAATGAGCCGCCCGGGAACGTTCTCTGGACCAAAAATACAGCCGTGGTCCTGGCAGGCCTTTGCCTTCGCCTTCATTGTGCTGGCGGCATCGACTGGTCTCCAGGGCGCCTGCGTTCTCCTTGGAGCTCAGCTCTATTTCGCCGCGTTCCTGCCCGCCGTTTTCATCGTGGGGATCATTGCGGGAGCACCTGCGGCAGTGTTTGCCATCCTGCTCACCGTTCCGCTGGTGTGGTGGGCGTTCATGCCGCCCTTCTTCGAGTTCAGCACGCTGACCCGCTCCGACGCGCATGACATCAATCTGTTCTTCCTGTTCAGCGTATTGTTGATCGGCCTTGCCGATCTCTGTCGTCAGACGATGACGATCATCAATGGCGGTGGCCTCAAGACAACCGACAAGACAGTCGCGCCGAATTCGCAATAGTGCTCGCGGTCAGGGACTCGCCTTGGCCATCTGATGCCGGCTCGGCCACAACCGCAGTCGAAGCAGAACCAGCGCCAGCAACGCAACCATTGCCAGACCGCCGAGCGAGGGGATCAGCGGGGGGCTCATCGCGGCGCGCGGGTCGTAGAACAGTCGAAGGCCGGCCGCCAGCAGCATGCCGTAACTACCGGCCGCGAAGATCAGCCCGCAGGTGGCGCCCTGTTCGCGGGCGCTTGCGGCCTTAAGAAGATCCGAAAGCAGCAGCGCAAGACCAATGCCTGCGATCGGAAGATCGTAGTCATAGGCATAGGGGCTGACCATCACCGAGGCCAGAGCCGCGACCCCGAGCGCGGTGCGCGGCTGCGCTTCGCGGGCGACGGCAAGCACGATCGACAGCAGCGCAAGGCTGGCGACGATGATCTGTCCTGCGAAGGCGAGGGCAGGGGCCGCGCCGAGCGAACGCAGAGCCGCGTAGAACGAAATCATGCGGTAGAGCGGAAGGTCGCCTTGTGCAAGATAGGTGGCCTGGTCCCTGAACGCGCCGAAGAGCGCGGTCCAGATTTCCGGCCCGAGCAGCAGCGTGCAGAGCAATGAGCTCGCCAGCACGGCCATCGCGGCCGTCGCCAGCGCCATCCACCTTCGGGTGAGCACGAGATAAGCCACCATGGTTGCCGCCAGATGCGGCTTGATGACCATCGCCCCGAGCGCAAGGCCCGCGATGATTTGTGCGAATATCTGTTTCCGCTCGACTTTGAGGCAGATGAGGCCGATCAAGCCTCCGGCCAAAAAACCGTTCTGGCCGCAATCGAGCGTCACGGCAAGCGCCGGAAGCAGCACGACCAGCAGCACCGCGAGAGCGTTCCCCGCAAGCGACCGCAACGTCGCGAGATAAAAGGTGAGCGTTGCCGCCGTGAACAGGAAGTACGCCGCGCTGAGCGGCAGCAGCGCAAGGGGCGCGATCACGAGGTCGAACTGCGGCGGATAGGCCCACGGCATGAAGTTCGAGATGCCGAACGTCTCGATCTGCATCTGGAGGAGCCTGTCGAGCTGGTAGGCCTGGCCGACATCGCCGGACCAAACCCTCTGCGCGACAATGTAGAAGTCGTCGAAATCGACCAGGCCGCGCGGTTGCAGTGCACCTGCCGCGGAGAACCAGGCCGCTTTGGCGAGAACGGCGATCGCCAGCGCAGCAAGCACAGCGCGCACACGCATCGTGCGCCTCGAATCCGAGGGTTGCGCGAGCTCGAATGTCCTGGTGAACATGGTTGGATCGTCGTTGACGTGCCCGTGCTGGGCGTCACGCTGGCGTGCAGCCGCCGCACGCTAAATCATGATGCCGGACAATCCTTAAGAGAATTGCAGTTGCGTCGCGGACGGAAGCTGTGACAGCGAGCGATGCCAGGCTTAAGAAGCCGATACGGGGCTTTCTTAAAGTTGACTCGATGTCGTCCCGTGAGCCGCAAGCATGGGCGGGATTCTACCGTCCGCGCAATTCCGGCACGTCGGGTAGGTAGTTCGAACCCTCCGAGCCCAGAAAGTCGAACATCGCCTGCGCCGGTGGCAGCAGCACCTTGTCGCTGCGGCGGATCACGTACCATTGCCGGACGATCGGCAGGCCCGCGACATCGAGGATGATGAGACGGCCCTCGGCGAGCTCATGCGCGACCGTGTGCGCGGAGATGAAGGCGATGCCGAGACCCGCGATGACCGCCTGTTTGATGGTCTCGTTGCTGCTCATCTCCATGCCGATGATCGGCTCGAGATCCGATTTCTGGAACATGCCTTCCATCAGCGTCCTGGTGCCGGATCCAGGCTCGCGGGTGAGGAAAGTCTCGTGCACGAGATCGGTCAGGTTGAGGCCGGAATCCTTCGCCAGCCAATGCCCCTTGCGCGCGACGATGATGTGCGGGTTGCGCCCCAGCTGCCGCACGTCGACGGTGACGTCGGCCGGTGGCCGACCCATCACAGCGAAATCGAGATCGTAGCCATGCATGGCCTCGCGGATGTCCTCGCGATTGCCAATGGTCAGCTTGATCTCGATCTTCGGATAGCGCTGCGAGAACGCCGCAATGGCGTGCGGCACGAAGTATTTTGCGGTCGAAACCGCGCCAAGATGCACCGTGCCGCCGGTTCGCCCCGCCAGAAGATCGAGCGCGCCCTGACAGTCCGCGATCGCGGCTTCGACGCGATCGGCGAGCGCCAGCACCTCCTTGCCCGCTTCGGTCAGCAACATGCCGTCGCCGGTCCGCTGCACCAGCGGCAGCCCAGCCAGATCCTGCAATTGCCGGAGTTGCTGGGTGACCGCCGGCTGCGTCAGCCCGAGATGCGTCGAGGCCGCCGTCACGCTGCCCCTGGCTGACAGCGCTGCGAGGGACCGGAGCTGCCGGATCGTCAGATGCCGGAGTTGGGTCGCTGGATGGATATTATAAGAAAATTCTTTGGCGCTCATTATGAATAGAAATTTTCCTTATTAGGTCGGCTCTGTCAATTTCTTCGTGCTGGGACCAGCCGCTCCCCCGATCCAGGAACAAGGTAGCGGCGGCCGCGAGGGGATAGACGCAAGATGACCGGGCAACTCAGGCTGGACGACTATCTTCAACGGTACTCTGAAACCGCGCCCGAGGCGCTGGCCCTGGCAGCCGCCGTCGATGCCATCGCTACCGCCGCGATCGAGATCGCCGACCTCACCGGCACCGGCCAGTTGTCCGATGCCTCGGGTCTGACCACCGGATGCAACAGCGACGGCGATCTGCAGCGCGACCTCGACCTGCGAGCGGATGCCGTCCTGCGCCGCTGCCTCGGCAAAGCGCCAATCGCGGCGCTTGCCTCGGAGGAGATGCGCGAGCCTCAGATCGTCGACCGCGCGGCAAGAATCTGCGTCGCGATCGATCCGCTCGACGGCTCCTCCAACATCGACATCAACATGACCGTAGGCACGATTTTCTCGATCCTGCCAGCGCCTGACGATCTCGGCATTGCCTTCCACCAGCGTGGCTCAGCGCAGCTTGCGGCGGGGTTCGTTACCTACGGTCCGCAGACCTCGCTGGTGTTGACGCTTGGCGATGGCGTTGACGTCTTCACGCTGGATCGCGGGCGCTGCTTCCGACTGGCGCGGCGCGGCGTGCAGATTCCCGAGACGGCCGACGAATTCGCGATCAACGCCTCGAACCGCCGGCACTGGGATGCGCCGGTGCGCGCCTTCGTCGACGAATGCCTCGCCGGCGTCGACGGTCCGGCGAACCGCAATTTCAACATGCGCTGGGTCGCATCGCTCGTTGCGGAAGCCTATCGCATCCTGACTCGCGGCGGCGTGTTCCTCTATCCCTCCGATGCGCGCCCCGGTTACGGCGACGGCCGCCTGCGCCTGACCTACGAGGCGCATCCGATGGCCTTCATCATGGAGCAGGCCGGCGGCGCGGCATCGACCGGGCGCGAGCGCATCCTCGATCTGGCCGCGCACAATCTGCACCAGCGCGTGCCGCTGATCATGGGCTCGCACCACGAGGTGCGGCGCGTCGAGGAACTGCATTGCGATCCGCTGCTGGTCGCGAGCGTGTCGGCGCCGCTGTTCGCGCGGCGCGGCTTCTTCCGGCTGTGAGGAGGATAGCGCATGTCCAGGAAGCATCCGATCATTTCGATCACCGGCTCCTCCGGCGCCGGCACGACCTCGGTCAAGAAGACCTTTGAGCAGATATTCTTCCGCGAGCGCGTCAACGCCGTCTACATCGAGGGCGACGCGTTCCACCGCTACGACCGGGCCGAGATGCGCACGCAGATGGCGAAGGAGGCCGAGCGCGGCAACAAGCATTTCAGCCATTTCAGCCCCGAGACCAATCTGTTCGAGGAGCTGGAGCGGGCGTTCCGCGACTATGGCGAGGCCGGCACCGCGGTGACGCGCCACTACATCCACGACGCCGAAGAGTCTGCGCTGCACGGCGCACCTCCCGGCACCTTCACCGAATGGCAGCGGTTGCCAGAAAATTCGGACCTCTTGTTCTATGAGGGCCTCCACGGTGCCGTCGTCACCGACAAGGTCAATGTCGCGCGCTATGCCGACTTAAAGATCGGCGTCGTGCCCGTCATCAATCTCGAATGGATCCAGAAGCTGCACCGCGACCGTAGCGCGCGCGGCTATTCGACCGAGGCGGTCACCGACACCATTTTGCGGCGGATGCCGGATTACATCCACTACATCTGCCCGCAATTCACCGAGACCGACATCAATTTCCAGCGCGTGCCGACGGTCGACACGTCCAATCCCTTCATCGCGCGCTGGATTCCGACGCCGGACGAATCGATGGTCGTGATCCGCTTCAAGAACCCGCGCGGCATCGACTTCCCCTATCTGCTCTCGATGCTGCCGCATAGCTTCATGTCGCGTGCAAACTCGATCGTCTGTCCCGGCGCCAAGCTCGATCTCGCGATGCAGCTCATTCTGACGCCTTTGATCATGCAGCTCATCGAGCGCAAGCGAAGCATGAAGTGATGCACGACGACAACGGGAGAATCCGATGAATATCTCGGTTCATGCCGAAGCCGACCTCAGCGCGGTCAGCCATACCGATCTCGCCAACGCCGTCCGCTTTCTCGCGGTCGATGCCATCGAGCAATCGCAGTCTGGCCATCCCGGCCTGCCCATGGGCATGGCCGACGTCGCGACCGTGTTGTTCTCGCGCTTCCTCAAATTCGACGCCGCGCATCCGAACTGGCCGGACCGTGACCGCTTCGTGCTTTCTGCTGGCCACGGATCGATGCTGCTCTATGCGCTGCTCTATCTCATCGGCGGCGCCGTCAGCCTCGACGACATCAGGGCGTTCCGGCAATGGGGCTCGAAGACGCCGGGTCATCCGGAATATGGCCACACGCCGGGCGTTGAGACCACAACGGGTCCGCTCGGGCAGGGGATTGCCACTGCTGTCGGCATGGCGCTCGCCGAGCGCATGGCCAACGCGCATCATGGCGACGGCCTCGTCGATCACTTCACCTACGTGATCGCCGGCGACGGCTGCCTGATGGAAGGCATCAGCCAGGAGGCGATCTCGCTCGCCGGTCATCTCCAGCTCAGTCGCATGATCGTGTTGTTCGACGACAACGGCATCTCCATCGACGGGCCGACCTCGCTTGCGACCTCCGACGATCACCTCGCGCGCTTCGCCGCCTCCGGCTGGTCGGTGCGTCGCATCGACGGCCATGATCCGGAAGCGGTCGCGCAGGCGATCGCGGAAGAGCGCCAAACCGCAAGGCCGTCGCTGATCGCCTGCCGAACCATCATCGGCTACGGCGCGCCAGACCGCCAGGGGACCGAGAAGGCTCATGGCGCGCCGCTCGGCACCGAGCAGACGGCGGCCGCGCGTCGGACTCTCGGCTGGGACTATCAGCCCTTCGTCGTGCCGATTCCGATCCTGAAGGCGTGGCGCATGATCGGGCAGCGCGGGCAGGTCGACCGCCTCGCCTGGCTCGATCGCTACGAGTGTGCGAGCCCTGCGCAGCGCGAGCTGTTCATCGAGGGCAAGGTTCTGGCCCTGCCGAGCGCCTATGCCCAGGCGTCGGCGAAGTTGCGCGAGCGCTTTGCCACCGAACGTCCGAAGCTTGCGACCCGGCAGGCCTCGCAACAGGTGCTCGACGGCATCGCCTCGTCGATCCCGGGGCTGATCGGCGGCTCGGCGGATCTGACCCATTCGAATCTGACGCATGCGAAGACGCAGGTTCCCGTCACGTGCGACCGATTTGCCGGCGACTACATCCACTACGGCATTCGTGAGCACGGCATGGCGGCCGCGATGAACGGCATCGCGCTGCATGGCGGCTTCATCCCCTATGGCGGCACGTTCCTCGCCTTCTCCGACTACAGCCGGCCGGCCATCCGGCTTGCAGCCCTGATGCGGCTGCGTGTCATCCACGTAATGACCCATGACTCCATCGGTCTTGGCGAAGATGGCCCGACGCACCAGCCGGTCGAGCATCTCGCCGCGCTCCGTGTGATTCCAAATCTGCTGGTGTTTCGTCCCGCCGACGCCGTGGAAACGCTGGAGGCATGGGACTGCGCGCTGGAAGCGACGAGGCGTCCCTCCGTGCTGTGCCTGTCGCGCCAGGCTTTGCCGACCTTTCGCAGCGATGCGCGCGGCACGAACCGCGTCGCGCGCGGCGCTTATCTCGTCGTCGCGCCTGACGGCGGCCGCGATGTGACGCTGATCGCAACGGGCTCGGAGGTTTCGATCGCGATCGAGGCCGCGCGCTTGCTCGCGACCGAGCATATCCGTGCGGCCGTGGTCTCGGCGCCGTGCTTCGCGCTGTTCGAGGAGCAGCCGGAAGACTACCGCGCCGCCGTGCTGGGCACCGCGCCGCGCGTCGGCATCGAGGCTGCCGTCCTCGGCGACTGGCCGCGCTGGATCGGCGCTGACGGCGAATTCGTCGGCATGCGCGGCTTCGGCGCCTCGGCGCCGGCGCCCGTCCTCTATCGCGAGTTCAACATTACACCACAGAGCGTTGCGGAAGCGGCCAGGCGCTCGGTCGCCCGCGCGAGGGAAGGAAAAGCAGCATGAGCTTGCGTGTGGCCATCAACGGTTTTGGGCGGATCGGTCGCAACGTGCTGCGCGCGATCGCCGAGTCCCGCCGCAACGACGTCGAGGTGGTGTCCATCAATGACCTCGGTCCGGTCGAAACAAATGCACATCTGCTCCGGTATGACTCCGTCCATGGCCGCTTCCCGGGCGAAGTCAGGGTTGATGGTGACACCATCGACATAGGTGCTGGACTGATTAAGGTGACCGCGATCAAGGATCCGGCGCAACTGCCGCATCGCGCGCTCGGGATCGACATCGCGCTCGAATGTACCGGGCTCTTCACCTCACGCGACAAGGCGGCTGCACATCTTCAGGCCGGTGCCAAGCGCGTGCTGGTCTCGGCGCCCGCGAGCGAGGTCGACCTCACTGTCGTGTTCGGCGTCAACCATCTCAAGCTGACGAGCGACCACGTCGTGGTCTCCAACGCCTCGTGCTCGACCAATTGCCTCGCGCCGCTCGCCCAGGTGCTGGATGAAGCGGTCGGGATCGAGAAAGGCTTCATGACCACGATCCATTCATACACCGGCGACCAGCCGACGCTCGATACCTACCATAAGGACCTCTATCGCGCCCGCGCCGCAGCGCTGTCGATGATCCCGACTTCGACCGGTGCGGCCAAGGCGGTCGGTCTGGTCCTGCCGGAGCTCAAGGGCAAGCTCGATGGCGTGGCGATTCGCGTACCGACGCCGAATGTCTCGGCGGTGGATTTCAAATTCGTCGCCAGGCGCGCAACCAGCGCGAAGGAAATCAACGATGCCATGCAGGCCGCGGCGAACGGCTGGCTCAAGGGCATTCTGGGTGTCACCGATGCACCCAACGTCTCAACCGACTTCAACCACGATCCACGCTCCAGCATCGTCCATCTCGACCAGACCAGGGTCATGGACGGCAATCTGGTGCGGGTGATGAGCTGGTACGACAACGAATGGGGCTTTTCCAATCGCATGGCCGATACGGCGGTGGCGATGGGCCGGCTGATCTGAACTGAAGGACGAAAAACGAACGGAGAGGTCCCTTGGCACGCATTACCCTTCGGCAACTGCTCGATCATGCAGCTCACCACGGCTATGCCGTTCCGGCGTTCAACATCAACAACATGGAGCAGGGTATCGCGATCATGCAGGCGGCGGCCGAGGTCGATGCGCCCGTGATCATGCAGGCCTCGCGCGGCGCACGCAGCTATGCGGGCGATCTCATGCTCTCGCACATGATCGATGCGCTGGAGCGAACCTATCCGGACATCCCGCTCTGCATGCACCAGGACCACGGCAATGACGAGGCGACCTGTGCCAGTGCAATCGCCCATGGCTTCACCTCCGTCATGATGGACGGCTCGCTGAAGGTCGACGCCAAGACGGCGGCCGACTACGACTACAATGTCGCGATCACCCGCCGCGTCGTCGATCTCGCGCACTGGGTCGGCGCCTCCGTGGAAGGCGAGCTCGGTGTGCTCGGCTCGCTCGAGCATGGCGGCGGCGAGCAGGAGGATGGCCACGGCGTCGAGGGCAAGGTCAGCCACGACCAGTTGCTGACCGATCCCGATCAGGCCGTCGATTTCGTCCGCACCACCAAGGTCGATGCGCTCGCGATCGCCATGGGCACCTCGCACGGCGCCTACAAGTTCAGCCGCAAGCCGGATGGCGACATTCTGGCGATGCGGATGGTCGAGGAGATTCATCGCCGGCTGCCGAATACTCATCTCGTCATGCATGGGTCCTCGTCGGTGCCGCAGCCGCTCCAGGACATGTTCAACCAGTTCGGCGGCGAGATGCCGCAGACCTGGGGCGTGCCGGTGGAGGAGATCGTCCGCGGCATCAAGAGCGGCGTGCGCAAGGTCAACATCGATACCGACTGCCGCCTGGCGATGACCGCAGTGTTCCGCAAAGTGGCTTCACAGGCGCGTTCCGAGTTCGATCCACGCAAATTCCTGAAACCCGCGATGGATGCGATGCGCGAACTCTGCCGCGAGCGCTTCGAGCAGTTCGGCACCGCAGGCCATGCAAGCAAGATCAAGGTCATTCCCATGAGCGAGATGGCGCGGCGGTACCGCGCCGGCGAATTGGACCCGCGCATCGACGCCCGGGAATCCGTCGCGGCCTAATCAATCAGAGAGAGCAGAGAAGAGCAGGAGAGAGACATGAACGCACATGCAGGCACGGTTCGCGGCAAAGAGCGCTATCGCTCCGGCGTCATGGAATACAAGCGCATGGGCTATTGGGAGCCCGACTATGTGCCGAAGGACACCGACGTCATCGCGCTGTTCCGGGTGACGCCACAGGAGGGCGTCGACCCGATCGAGGCCTCGGCGGCCGTGGCCGGTGAATCCTCGACCGCGACCTGGACGGTGGTATGGACCGATCGTCTCACCGCAGCGGAGAAGTATCGCGCCAAGTGCTACCGCGTCGATCCGGTGCCGGGCACGCCGGGCTCGTATTTCGCCTATATCGCCTACGACCTCGACCTGTTCGAGCCGGGCTCGATCGCGAACCTCTCGGCCTCGATCATCGGCAATGTCTTCGGCTTCAAGCCGCTGAAGGCTTTGCGGCTTGAGGACATGCGCTTCCCGGTCGCCTATGTGAAGACATTCCAGGGGCCCGCGACCGGCATTGTGGTCGAGCGCGAGCGGCTCGACAAGTTCGGCCGGCCGCTGCTAGGAGCGACGGTGAAGCCGAAGCTCGGCCTCTCCGGGCGCAACTACGGCAGAGTCGTCTACGAAGCACTCAAAGGTGGACTCGACTTCACCAAGGATGACGAGAACATCAACTCGCAGCCCTTCATGCATTGGCGCGACCGCTTCCTCTATTGCATGGAGGCGGTAAACCGCGCGCAGGCCGCCTCGGGCGAGGTGAAAGGCACGTACCTCAACGTCACAGCCGCCACGATGGAGGACATGTATGAGCGCGCCGAGTTCGCCAAGGAGCTTGGCTCGGTCATCGTCATGATCGACCTCGTCATCGGCTACACCGCGATTCAGTCCATGGCGAAATGGGCGCGCCGCAACGATATGATCCTGCATCTGCACCGCGCCGGTCACTCGACCTATACACGGCAGAAGAGCCACGGTGTGTCGTTCCGCGTCATCGCCAAATGGATGCGGCTTGCCGGCGTCGACCATATCCATGCCGGCACTGTGGTCGGCAAGCTCGAAGGTGATCCCAACACCACGCGCGGCTATTACGACGTCTGTCGCGAGGACTTCAATTCCTTGAGGCTCGAGCATGGCCTGTTCTTCGATCAGTCCTGGGCGAGCTTGAACAAGATGATGCCAGTGGCCTCAGGCGGTATCCATGCCGGCCAGATGCACCAGTTGCTTGACCTCTTGGGCGAAGACGTCGTGCTGCAGTTCGGCGGCGGCACGATTGGTCATCCCATGGGGATTGCTGCGGGCGCGACAGCCAACCGCGTTGCGCTGGAAGCGATGATCCTCGCCCGCAACGAGGGCCGCGATTACGTCCACGAAGGGCCGGAGATCCTTGCCAAGGCGGCGCAGACTTGCACGCCGCTGAAGGCTGCGCTCGAGGTCTGGAAGGACGTGACCTTCAACTATCAATCCACCGATACGCCGGACTTCGTGCCGACGGCGCTGGAATCCGTTTGAGGAGACATGAGATGAAGCTGACACAAGGGTGTTTTTCCTACCTGCCGGATCTCACTGACGATCAAATCTACAAGCAGGTGCAGTACTGCCTCGCCAATGGCTGGGCCGTGAACATCGAGTTCACCGACGATCCGCATCCCCGCAACACCTATTGGGAGATGTGGGGTCTTCCGATGTTCGATCTTGCGGACGCCGCCGGCGTGATGATGGAGCTGGCCGAATGCCGCAGGGTTTATGGCGACCGCTATATCCGCATCAGCGGCTTCGATTCCAGCCACGGCTGGGAGTCGGTACGAATCTCCTTTCTCGTCAACCGGCCGAAGCAGGAGGCCGCGTTCGAGCTGGTGCGGCAGGAGGTTGCCGGCCGCGCGATCCGCTATACCACCATCCGCAAGCCGGCAGAACACGCTTCGGCTTAGAAAGCATTCGTTTCCGCGCGGAGCTCTCCCTGCTCCGCTTCCTTGGCGGACAACTGCTTCGCTGCCATTCGCGGCGAAGCCCTTTTTCTTCGAGATGCGCCATGCTTGATCTGCCACATGCAAAAGCCACCGAGACGAGCGAGGCCGTTTTCGATCTCCGCAAGGAAGCCGAAGCGGCAGGCATCACCGAGACGCTGCGCGAGCTCGATCGGGAGCTGATCGGGCTGAAGCCGGTGAAGGGTCGGGTGCGCCAGATCGCTTCGCTCCTCCTCATCGAGCGGATCCGCCAGCGCGCTGGCCTCGTCGCCGCGCCGCCGACGCTGCACATGTCCTTCACCGGCAATCCGGGTACCGGCAAGACCACCGTCGCGCTGCGCATGGCAAAGATCCTTCACGGCCTCGGTTTCGTGCGGCGCGGGCAGGTGATCTCGGTGACGCGCGATGATCTCGTCGGGCAATACATTGGCCATACTGCGCCGAAGACGAAGGAGATCTTGAAGAAAGCAATGGGCGGCGTGTTGTTCATCGACGAGGCCTACTACCTGCATCGTCCCGACAATGAGCGCGACTATGGCCAGGAGGCGATCGAGATCCTGCTCCAGGTGATGGAGAACCAGCGTGAGGACCTCGTGGTCATCCTCGCCGGTTATGGCGAGCGGATGACGAATTTCTTTGCCTCCAATCCAGGCTTCCGCTCGCGCATCGCCCACCACATCGAATTTCCCGACTATTCCGAACAGGAATTGCTCTTTATTGCAGACTTGATGTTGCAGGAGCGGGGATATCGCTTCTCGAGTGCCGCGCGCGAGGCCTTTGAAAGGTACATCGCGCTGCGCCGGACGCAGCCGTTCTTCTCAAATGCGCGCTCGATCCGCAACGCAGTCGATCGCATCCGGTTGCGTCAGGCCGACCGGCTGGTTGCCGATCTCGATCGCGCGCTTGGGATTGCGGACCTGGAGACCATCGATTCTTCGGACGTGCTGGCAAGCCGCGTGTTCAGCGGCGTGGCGGGTGAGCAGAGCGCGAAGCCATGACCCCCGAGATCGTCATCGCCCCCTCGATCCTTGCGGCCAACTTTGCAAGGCTCGGTGAGGAGATCGCCGCGATCGATGCGGCTGGAGCGGACTGGATCCATTGCGACGTGATGGATGGGCATTTTGTGCCCAACATCAGCTTTGGCGCCGACGTGATCAAGGCGATCAGGCCGTTCACGACCAAGACGTTCGACGTTCATCTCATGATCGCGCCGACCGATACCTATCTCGAAGCCTTCGCGAAAGCCGGTGCCGACGTCATCACGGTCCATGCCGAAGCCGGCCCGCATCTCGATCGCTCCTTGCAGGCGATTCGCGCGCTCGGCAAGAGGGCCGGCGTGAGCCTGTGCCCGGCAACGCCGGAAGCTGCGATCGAATATGTGCTCGATCGCGTCGACCTGATCCTGGTGATGACGGTCAATCCGGGCTTCGGCGGGCAATCGTTCTTGGGATCGCAGATCGAGAAGATCCAGCGCATCCGCGCGATGATCGGCGACCGGCCGATCCGGCTCCAGGTCGATGGCGGCGTCACGCGCGACAACGCGGCCCTCGTTGCGGCTGCCGGCGCGGATACGCTGGTGGCGGGATCGGCGGTGTTCCGCGGCAACGGCAGTGCCGATTATGCGAGCAACATCGCAGCGATCCGCGGTGCGGCGGAAGCCGGCCGGGTTCCGAAGCGGCAATTGAATTCGGCTTCGCTGGTGCAGGCTGGCGAGAGCGAGTTGGTTCGATAAACGCGGGTCACTCGCCGCCTTCGGGGCGGTGCAGGCTACCTGGTCGGGTAACCACCTGATCGAAAGGTATTTGGATGCGATAGCACCGCTCCAAATGAAAGAGCCGCCGGTTCCAGTTCCGTGCGGCTCGCGAAGTCGCAGGCTGTATGCAGATCTGTCGCAGCCTATGTGTACCGCCGTTACCTTGTTTGCGGCCATACAAAGAAACCCATACCGAAAATTGCTGCATTTGGCTGTGACTTGCCCCACAGATGCCGCAACTTTGTGGCATGTAAGGATTCAGGTTTCGGCGAAACTTTCCCCAAAGTTTGACCCAGGGCAATGCCAACGGGCCAAGATTCGCGTTAACTCTTTCAAGGAAAGAGTGATCGACGCAGCAAATGTTTCGCACGAATGCAATGAGTGTGACGCAAACCGGCGAAATAAGCCGGGCATAGCCAAGGTGGGAGATTCTCATGGAGAACGTGCGTCGGTACCGTGCTCTGGCGTCCCTGTGCCGTCAGCAGGCGGCATATCGACCCCTGCAAAGCTGGGATCTTCTCGGCCAGGCCGAGCATTTCGAACATCTCGCCGAAGCCGAGCTGAAGGCTCACTTCGACGCTTGCAATACACAGGGCTCTGACGACGCAGCAGCCCCGGCAGATTGGCAGCACACCGCAGCCGCTTGAGGCGCAGGCTAGTCCGCTAGTGCGACATCAGCGTCGGGACCGTCATGGTTTGCAGCATGGCGCGGGTAACGCCGCCCAGCACGCGCTCCTGCAAACGCGAGTGGCCGTAGCCGCCCATTATCAGCAGATCGAGGCTCTCATCGGCCGCGAGTGACAGGATGGTCGGTTGAATGTCGGCGCGGCTCGCCGACAGACCGACGATGCGGGCTTCCAGCCCGAGCCGTGCCAGATGTCTTGCGAGCTGATCTGCAGAAGCCGCGCCGGGTGCTGACGTCGACTCGTTCACCGTCATGATGACGATCTCCCCGGCCCGCGACAGGAACGGCATCGCGTCGCGCAACGCGCGCGCCGCGACGCGGCTGCCATCCCAGGCAACGCCGATCCGCCGTGTCTTGAAGGTGCCGCGGAAGATATGTGGCAGGAACAACACCGGCCCACCCGCTTGGAACAAGATCTCCTGTGGCAGGTCGCTGTCGAAGGATCCATGCTCTGCATCGGGCTGTAGCACGATGCAGAGGTCGTGGACGCGTGCCATCACGCCGACCATGTCGATCGCTTCCGCCGGGATCGCACCGACCGGGTGGCAGTGATGGGAAATGCCCGCATGCCCGGCTTCCGTCTCGAATACCGTGAGCGCCGTCTCTGCGCGCTCTACCGCGCGCTCGCGCTCCATCTCGAACACGGCAGCCACCGCCGCGCCGCCTTCCATCACATAGGCCGTACTGGTTGCGACATAGCCGACCGAGACCGCATCGAGATGGGCGTTGAAGCCTGCTGCGAGCGACACCGCGCCGTCGATGACCGGGTGCATTGGGCGTTCGGTCGGGATGTGGACGAGAATGTCTTTGAACATGGCCGCGCCTCCGGCGGAGATCATTTCCACGCCGTAATTTTTCACCGATCCATCGATGCGCGTTGACCTGCATCAAGCCTGCCACCCGCGGCGGCACGTCGCAGCTTTCTTTGCCAAGAATTAATCGCGTGGACGGGACATCGTAATGTTGCGTGGTCAATGTTTGGAGCAAGGCGACTGCTCATCCAACATGGACATTTCGACATGAATGATCACATCAATTCCGACTCTGCCCGTCCCGGCGCGGCCAAGCTGCGCGCCATCCTGAAATCCCGGCGGGCCGCGCTGCTCGGCACCGTGGCCGCGCTCGGCGTTGCGGTGCTCGCTGCTGCGCCGAACGGATATTCGCCGTTCAACGGCGCTTCCTTCACATCGCCTGCGCTCGCTGCCGAGACGACGCCGACCCCGCCCGGCTTTGCCGATCTGGTGGCCAAGGTGAAGCCCGCCGTGATCTCGGTGCGCGTCAAGATCGACCAGACCGACGACAAGAACGCGATGCTGCAGCAGAACCGGATGGATTCGGACGAGGATTCTCCGTTCGATCAACTCCCAAAGGAGTTCGGGTTCCGTCTGCCCAAGGGCATGCAGCAGATGCCCAACGGCATGCCACAGCGCCACCGCGTGATTACCGGTGAAGGCTCGGGCTTCTTCATCTCGGCCGACGGCTATGCGGTGACCAACAATCACGTCGTCGACCACGCCCAGTCCGTGCAGGTGACGGCGGACGACGGCACGATCTACACGGCCAAGGTTGTCGGCACGGATCCGAAGACCGACCTCGCGCTGATCAAGGTCGACGGCAAGAAGGACTTTCCGTTCGTGAAATTCTCCGAGCAGCGCCCGCGGATCGGCGACTGGGTGGTTGCCGTCGGTAACCCGTTCGGCCTCGGCGGCACGGTGACGGCGGGCATCGTCTCGGCCAATGGCCGCGACATCGGCGCAGGTCCCTATGACGATTACATCCAGATCGACGCGCCCATCAACAAGGGCAATTCCGGCGGTCCGGCCTTCGACATGAACGGCAACGTGATCGGCGTGAACACTGCGATCTTCTCGCCGTCTGGCGGCTCGGTCGGCATCGGCTTCGACATTCCGGCCAATACCGCAAAGCTCGTCGTCGCCCAGCTCAAGGACAACGGCTCGGTCACGCGCGGCTGGCTCGGCGTCCAGGTGCAGCCGGTGACGGCTGATATCGCCGACAGTCTCGGGCTGAAGGAAGCCCGCGGCGCGATCGTCGACACGCCCCAGGACAACAGCCCGGCGTCCAAGGCCGGCATCGAGGCCGGTGACGTCATCACCGCCGTCAACGGCACCGCGATCAAGGACTCGCGCGATCTCGCCCGTACTATCGGCACGATGGCGCCGGGCAGCTCGGTGAAGCTCGACGTCTGGCACAAGGGCGAGAGCAAGACCGTGAGCGTGAACCTCGGCCAGCTTCCGAACGAGCGTCAGGCGAAGGCGAATGACAAGGCGGACGAAGGTCAGCCGACCGCGGGAACGCCGCGTCTCGGCCTCAGCCTCGCTCCGGCCGGGGACGTGCAGGGCGCGGGCCAGAAGGGTGTCGTCGTCACCTCCGTTGATCCGGAAGGCCCCGCGGCGAGCCACGGCATCCAGACCGGCGACGTCATCCTCAATGTTGGTGGCAAGGCTGTCGCCAGCATCGACGACGTCCGGACTGAGCTGAAGCAGGCGAAATCCGCTGGCAAGCGCAGCGTGCTGTTGCAGGTGAAGAGCGCGGAGGCGACGAAGTTCGTCGCGGTGCCGCTCGCCTAAGCAAAGAAAGTTCGCACAAAAAAAGAGGCGGCCTCGCGGCCGCCTCTTTCGCATCGGCTCGGCTTACCAACAGCAGTGTCGCAACCCGTCTCGGCCGATATAGGTCATGCCGGGTTCGCGTTACCCGCCGCGGAATGGTGCGGTCGCAATCGCGCCTGACGTTCCGATTGCACCGCCGATCACGCCGGCGGTTACGTCGCCCGGCCAGAAACAAAGCCGCTCATTTGGGGGATAAAACCAGCAACGTCCGATAACATTCGCGTTAACGGATCTGTTGCTGACTGGGTTCGGCCCAAAAATTCACATTCACTCAAGGCGGTCGCGAGTCGCCCTTTGCGGCTCGGCGGGCGAAGGTTGGTTTCATCAGCGGAACTCCCGGAGGGGGTGTCGCTTTGTGGAACTGGACCTCGTCAGGGATCGGTGCCAACGATGGATCGATTGAAGGCCTTCAGCCGGGGCGCGTTGCTGCTCATGCCGCTTGTGCTCTGCACCCAAAGCGCGCTGGGTCGCGACGACGGACGCTTTACGGATTCGCCGCTCAAGCCGTGGTTCGACAGCCTGCGCAGCCACCTGGGTCCATGCTGCTCAGATGCCGATGGCGTGGCTGTCGCCGACCCCGATTGGGAATCGTATGGGGGGCACTATCGCGTGCGCATCGATGGTCAGTGGGTCGAGGTGCCCGATGAGGCGGTTATCACCGAGCCCAACCGGGCGGGGCGAACCATGGTTTGGCCGGTGAAAACGGCGTTCGGCATTTCGATCCGCTGCTTCATGCCCGGCACGATGATCTAAAAGGAGCGCATCGACGCGCGGCGCACGAGAGCTTCGCGCGCCGTCGAATGTCGTATCACCGTGACCGCTTCTTACTCGACTTCTTCTTCGAGCTCTTCCGCTTCGATGTCTTCTTCGGGACCTTCTTGCCCTTCTTGCGCGCCTTCGACAGGCCGATCGCGATCGCCTGCTTGCGGCTCTTCACGCGTCCACCGCGGCCGCCACGGCCGCTCTTGGCCGTGCCTTTTTTGTAGCGGCGCATTTCGCTTTCGACATCCTTGCCGGAGCTCCTCGAATAGCGCCGTTTCTTTGCCTTGCGTGCCATGAGCATCCTCTCTTCAAGAACAGAACCATTCCGCATATGCATGGTTCCGTCTGCCGGGCGGCCCGATCGACCACTACTGGACCAAGGCGATGATCGCCAGCGCGGACGGCTCGAAGCTCTATGTCGGCGTCGGCTCCAACAGCAATATCGTCGAGGACGGGATCGGCGCCGAGCGCGATCGGGCCGCGATCTGGGAGGTCGATCGCGAGACGGGGAGCTCGCGCCTGTTCGCGAAAGGTTTACGAAATCCGACCGGGCTCGGCTTCGAACCGCAGAGCGGAAAGCTCTGGACCATCGTCAACGAGCGCGACGAGCTCGGCCCAGATCTCGTGCCCGACTATCTGACCTCGGTGAGGGACGGCGGCTTCTACGGCTGGCCTTACAGTTATTATGGCAAGCATCTCGATCCACGCGTTCAGCCGCAGCGGCCGGATCTCGTGGAGAATGCGATCGTACCCGACTATGCGCTTAGCTCGCATGTCGCTGCCCTGGGTCTTGCCTTCTACACAGCCAGCGCGCTGCCGGAGAGCTACCGCGGCGGCGCCTTCGTCGGCGAGCACGGGAGCCGGAATCGCCAGACGCTCAATGGCTACAAGGTCGTGTACGTACCGTTCAGGAACGGCCAGTCCGACGGCAAGGCACAGGACGTCGTGACCGGCTTTCTCGACAGCGACAACAAGGCGCGCGGGCGTCCGGTAGGGCTGGCGGTCGACAAATCCGGCGCGCTTCTGATTGCGGATGATTCCGGCAACACCGTCTGGCGCGTGACCGCCAGCGGTTGAGGCGCGAGGGAGAACAAAACCATCCCGCGCGGAACGGACCGGCAGCAGTGCGGATTAACCGCCATGGTCATGATCAATATCCTCGACAAGCCGATCGAACGCATCCGCGAGACCTGCGAGATGATGGGCGCGCGCGACAAGTTCGAACGCACGCTCCCTGAGCTGGAGACTTTCCTCGAAGCGGAGATCGCCAGAGGGGAGACCGGCGAGGCGCGGCTCACCTATGACGGGCTCTGCTTCCTCAAGGAAGCCTTTGCGCGGACGTGACCCGGCAGGTCAGAACGAATTGGCAAGCTCGATCTCGGCCTCCAGCGCCTGGATGCGCTTTGCTGCCTCGTCGAAGCTGAGATCTCTCGCATACTGGCCGGGCTGATAGGCCTCCTCGCTCAGCCGCCTCAGCCGCAGGACCTGAGCCCGGGTCATCTGCACGGCTAGGAAATCCTTGGCGTCGTATTTACCTTCCACTCGCATTTCCACTCTCCATGCCTGAATCGTGACTTGACTATATGTTCTTATTTTGTTCTAACAAGCCATGGACAACAGAATTAATGAAATTCGTTGTAAAATCAGTGCATTAAGGTCGGAGATGATCGGCCTTGAGGCGTCGGTGCGCGACCTCATCGATCGCGATCGCGATTGCAGCGAAAGCGCGCTTCGATTGCTCGGATTGCGCCTCGACATGAAGCGGCTGATCGCCGACTGGAAGGCGGCCGGCGGCGGTGATCTTCTGCCCAATATCGGTGAGCGGGTGAGTCTCCGCGCCGGGGCGAACAATGCGGGCAAACCGGTGCGCATCGCCGCGCGTCCTTAGACTTTCGGAGGCTCGCCGTGGATGAGGACCCGGACTCGTACCGGATTCTGAAACTGCGTGCCGAGATTCTCGAGCTGGGCTCGGCCATTCGCCAGTTGCAGCGTGCAGGCCTCGACGATGCCGCAGCCCTGCTTTTGATCGCGCGCAAGCGCGCGACACTCGAAGTCCTGGTGAAGTGCGAGCCGCAAGGCGCAGCGCCGTCTCGTACCGACCTCAAATCTTAACATGCCTGACATCCGACGCGGCTAAGTCAGTCACGTCTCGTGACGTGCGGGAGTCTTCCGATGTCGGACATCCAGACGACAGCTCTGCTGCGCGCGGTTCTTGATGAGGTCTGCGCGGGTATCCCTGCAGTCGAGACGGCCGCGCGCGAACGCGTCGCCGCGACAGTTCTCGAGATGATCCGGATGGGCTGCTGCTCGCCCGACGAACTGAGGCGTGCTGGCCGGCACGCGCTCAACCGCGCGCCGACAATGTGGCCCTAGCGGCGTGCCTCGCATCCTGCCGATCAAGAAGAAAGCCCCGCGGAGGCGGGGCTTTCGCGGGTGGCGCGAATGCGCTCACTTCGAGTTCATACTGCCGGCCTGATTGGTGCCCGGGCCGACATTGCCCTGGCTCGACGGATTGGCGGCTCCGCCGCCGCTCGACTTCATGTTCGCGCCCGTCGTGGTCTGCGACGACGTCGCGGAGGAATGGTGCTTCTTGTGCGTTTTGGCTTGGGCAGCCAATGGCGCGGCGGCGAGGCCCATGGCCATGATCATCGCTAAGGCGAGTTTTGTTTTGTTCATGCGCGGAACTCCCTTGAGTTAAATTGATGCAGGGAGCCAACAGCGATTAAGCGCGGGAGTTCCAGTGCCAGCGCAACATGCGCCGTCACGCGTGCTTCAAGTTTCCTTGTCATCCATGAGAACAAAGACCGCGCCGGTCAGTGTTGCGCCGATCGCAAAGCTCGTCACGAGTGCGATGACGAACACGAAAATGGCCGGGCTTCCACCGTCTCTGAGCAGCGCCGCGACGGCCGGATTGAGGAGCACGAGCGCGAGGCCAAAGGTGAGCCCGAGGGCCGCACCCATCATCGCCTGCATCATCAGCGTGATGGCGCCTGCCGTCGAAACCAAACGTGGCGATTTTCGCGTGCGCATTGTCGTCCTCGACAATCATTCTGAGAACGCGCCGGATCATCGCGAGTTCCTAGAACGCCGTATCTGCCTGAATAAATGTTCATCTTGCGCGATTTTCAGGTGGCGTTCATGCAAGGCCTGAGAAGATCGGGACCGAAGCAACGACAAGGAAAGCTTGATCATGGGAAAGGTGATTTATCTGTACCGCTCCCTTGCCTATCGCAACGCAGCGGCGGAAATGCTGCGCAAGGCGCGCACGCTGCCGCGTGGCGCGGAGCAGCGCGCCGCGCGCAGCTACGCGATGGCATTGCGCGATCTGGAGCGGAACGAAGCCTGGCTCGAGGGGCGCATCGCGGATGCGCCGTTGCAGATGCAGGCGGTGAGGGTGCGCGCCCGACGCTAGAGCGTGAACCGGAAAAGTGTGGAGCGGTTTTCCCTCGCGACAAACGCGGAACGCGTTTGCACGGGGATCATGGTCAAACAACAACCTGGAGCGCGACGACGATTCATCCCAATCGCGCTTTAGCCTGAGGCGCGCTGCAATTCGCCGGCGATCGCTGCGTCGAAATTTCCGGCTGCCGGCAGCGTCGCCTTTCCTGTCAGTGGCACTTCGAGGCGGCACAGCAGCCCCTCGGCGCGCCAATCGAATTGCGCCTGTCCGCCGAGCTGGGACTCGACGCTCGCGAGCAGGCTCTTGGTGCCGAAGCCGCGCACCTTCGGCTGCCTGACCAGCGGCCCGCCGGATTCCTCCCAGGTCAGCGCGAGCATCTCGCCACTCACCTCCCAGCCGATCGCAAGCCGCCCCGACCGCGTCGACAGCGCGCCGTATTTGGCCGAATTGGTAAACAGCTCGTGCAGTGCCAGCGCTAGCGTTTGCGCGGTAGCAGGGGCGAGCTGCACTTCGGGACCCGACAGACGGATCTGGCCGCCAAGCGAATAGGGCGCGAGCTCCTCTTCGATCAGCTTTTTGATCTCCGCGCCCTGCCAGCTCGACAGCGACAGGATGGTGTGCACGCGCGCCAGTGCATTGATACGTCCTTCGACTGCATTGACGTAGGTCTTGACGTCGTCGGCGCGGGTCAGCCGGACGATTGATTGCGCGAGCGCCAGGGCGTTCTTGGCGCGGTGATCGACTTCGCGAGCGAGCAGATTCTGCCGCTCCTCGGCGCGCTTGCGCTCGGTGATGTCGACGGTGACGCCACTCACTCGCACCACGCGTCCGTCTCCGTCCAGCGTTGCCGCCGCCGTTCCGACGCACCAGCGCACCTCGCCATCTGGCCGCTGAATACGGAATTCGGCTTCATAGGCGCGCGTGCCCGTGTTGAATTCGGCGATCGCCTTGCGGAACTGGTCGACGTCATCGGGGTGCAGCAGCGCCTGCACGCTGGCCGAGGTGACGTAGAACGCCTCCGGGGTGACGCCGAAAATACGATACTGTCCTTCGTCCCACATCCAGTCGCCGTTGACCCAGTCCCAGTCCCAGGACCCCATTTTGCCAGCGGCAATCGCCATGCTGCGCCGCTGCTCGCTTTCGAGCAGCTTGGCGGTGGAGCTTTCAAGCTCGGCGGTGCGCGCGCGAACCCGATCCTCCAGTTCCCGGTTCAGCCGCTCGAGCTCGCGGGTCTTGCGGTAGAGCTCGGCGAACACCTTGATCTTGGCGCGCAGCACCTCCGGAACGACCGGCACCGGAACGTAGTCGACCGCGCCCATCTCGTAACCGCGCAGGCGATCGATGTCAGATACCTGGATTGCCGAGATGAAGATCATCGCGATCTTCTGGAAGCGCGGATGCTCGCGGATCATTGCCGCGAGCTCGAAGCCGTCGAGCTCGGGCATGCAGACGTCGACCAGGATCACCGCAATCTCGCTCTTCAGCAAAATTTCCAGCGCCTCCCGACCGGACGAGGCGATCACGAGGTTCTCGCCGAGGTCCTTCAGAATCACCTCGTAGGCGAGCAGCTTGGCCGGCTGGTCGTCGACGAGGAGGATGTTGACCTTTTCGTGGTCCATACTCGGATCCCACTCAGCGATGCAGCCACATGCGGATCGCAAGCAGCAATTGATCGGTGTTGACGGGTTTGGCGAGATAGTCGGAGGCGCCCGCTTCCAGACATTTCTCGCGGTCGCCCTTCATTGCCTTCGCAGTCAGCGCGATGATCGGCAGGCGCAAAAAGGCCGGGTTCCCCCGGATCACGCCGATGGTCTGATAGCCATCCATCTGCGGCATCATGATGTCCATGAGCACGATCGCGATCTCCGGATTGGATTCCACCAGCGCCACCGCCTCGCGGCCGGTGGTAGCGGTCAGCACCTTCATGCCGCGCCGCTCCAGCACGCTCGACAGCGCGAAGATGTTGCGGGCATCGTCGTCGACGAGCAGAGCGGTTTTGCCGATCAGGTCCTCGTCGGAACTGTTCAGCTTCTCCAGCATGCGCTGCTTTTCGGTCGGCAGCTCGGTGATCACCCGGTGCAGGAACAGCGCGGTTTCGTCGAGCAGGCGTTCGGGCGATTCCACGCCCTTGACCACGATGCTGCGCGCCATGGTGTGGAGCTCGGCATCCTCTTCGGCCGAGAGCTCTCGGCCGGTGAAGACCACGACCGGGATGTTGGACAGCGCCTCGTCGCTGCGGATCTGGTCCAGCACCTCGAAGCCGCTCATGTCCGGCAGGCGCAGGTCCAGCACCACGCAGTCGTAAGGAGCGTCGCGCAGCGTCGAGAGCGCGCCGGCGCCGGTGTCGGCCGCCACGATCTCGATGTCGTCGTGATGCAGTAGCTCGCGGATCGAGAGCTGCTCGGCTTCGTTGTCCTCCACGATCAAGAGCCGCTTGCGACGCGGTCTTGCATATTCCTTGATCTGGGTCAGCGCAGCGGAAACGCCCTCGGTCGTGGTCGGCTTGTTGACGAAGGAGAACGCGCCGCGGGCGAGCGCGTGCTGGCGGTCCTCGTCCAGCGTGATGATCTGCACGGGGATGTGGCGGGTCAGCGGATTGTGCTTGAGCTGGCTCAACACCGTCCAGCCCAGCATGTCCGGCAGGAAGACGTCGAGCGACACCGCCGTCGGCTGATACTGCTTGGCGAGCTCCAGGGCTTCAGCGCCGCGTGCGGCGACCAGCACCTTGAAACCCTTATCGCGGGCGAGATCGACCAGCACACGGGCATAATGCGGATCGTCCTCGACGATCAGCAGAATGGTGTCTCCCGGCTCGAGATTGAGCCGGTCGTCAGGCAGTTGCTCGATGACCCGCTCGGGCGCACTTGCCTGCGCCTGGAGCGCGGGCGGCTGATGGGCCGCGGGCGCAGCACGCGACGCGAGCGTTGGCCCCGAGTATTTGAGCGGCAGGTACAGAGTGAAAGTCGAGCCCTTGCCGGTGGCGCTCCGCAGGTGGATCTCGCCGCCGAGCAGGCTTGCGAGCTCGCGGCTGATCGCAAGCCCGAGGCCGGTGCCGCCATATTTGCGGCTGGTGCCGGCATCGGCCTGCTGGAATGCCTCGAAGATCAGCTTCTGCTTCTCCAGGGGAATGCCGATACCGGAATCAGAGACCTCGAACGCGATCACGGCCGGCGCAGCGTTGAGCACGGGGTGATCAGGCGTCCAGCCACCCAGCGCGCCGGCGACCTTCAGTCGCACGCCGCCTTCGGCCGTGAACTTGAAGGCGTTCGACAGCAGGTTCTTCAGCACCTGCTGCAGCCGCTTGGAGTCGGTGACGATGCTGCGGGCGAGGTTCGGATCGACCTCGATGTTGAAGGACAGGCTGCGGTTCTCCGCCTCGTGCCGGAACGGACGTCCGACGGTCTCCAGCAGGTTCGCAGTCAGGATCTCCTCGGCATCGACCGTCACCGTGCCGGACTCGATCTTGGAAAGATCGAGAATGTCGCTGATCAGGTTCAAGAGGTCGGTGCCGGCGCCGTGGATCGTGCGGGCGAACTCGACCTGCTTGGCCGATAGGTTGCCATCCGGATTGTCGGTGAGCTGCTGGCCGAGGATCAGGATCGAGTTCAGCGGCGTGCGCAGTTCGTGACTCATATTGGCAAGGAATTCGGACTTGTATTTCGAAGTCAGTGCGAGCTCGGTCGCTTTTTCCTCCAGCGCGCGGCGGGCCTGTTCGATCTCCTGGTTCTTGCGCTCGACTTCCACGTTGCGCTCGGCGAGTTGCTGCGCCTTCAGCTCGAGCTGCTCGTTGGTCTGCTGCAATTCGCGCTGCTGGGCCTGGAGTTCGCCTGCAAGCTGTTGCGACTGCTTGAGCAGGCCTTCGGTTTGCATCGTCGCCTCGATCGAGTTGAGCACGATGCCGATGGAGTCCGTGAGCTGCTCGAGGAAAGTCATTTGCGAGGTCGTGAATGAAGCGAGCGAGGCAAGCTCGATGACCGCCTTGACCTGGCTCTCGAACAGCACCGGCAGCACCACCAGGTTCTTTGGCACGGCGCGCAGCAGCGCCGAGTTGATCGGCACCACGTCGGCGGGGATGTCCGCGACCACGCGCGGGCGCTTGTCGAGCGCACATTGTCCGGCGAGTCCGTCACCGAATTGCAGCACCTGAGGATAGGGATAGGCGCCGTCGCCGGCATAGGAGGCGAGCAGGCGGAGCTGCGGGCTGTCCTCGTTCTCGATCTGGTAGATCACGCCGGTATGGGCGTTCACCAGCGGCGACAGCTCCGAGAGCAGGAGACGGCCGACGGTGGTGAGGTCGCGCTGGCCCTGGAGCATGTTGGTGAATTTGGCGAGGTTCGTCTTCAGCCAATCCTGCTCGGTGTTCACGTCCGTGGTGAGACGCAGGTTGGTAATCATGGTGTTGATGTTGTCTTTCAGCTCCGCGACCTCGCCGCGCGCATCGACCTGGATCGACCGGGTCAGGTCGCCCTTGGTGACAGCGGTCGCGACCTCCGCGATGGCGCGCACCTGCGAGGTGAGATTCGCCGCCAGCAGGTTGACGTTGCCGGTCAGGTCCTTCCACGTACCCGCCGCGCCCGGCACGTTGGCCTGGCCGCCAAGGCGTCCCTCGACGCCTACTTCGCGTGCCACCGAGGTCACCTGGTCAGCGAAGGTCGCAAGCGTCTCGGTCATGTTGTTGATGGTGTCGCCCAGAGCGGCGACCTCGCCCTTCGACTTCACAGTGAGATTCTGCTTGAGGTCGCCGTTCGCAACCGCGGTCACGACCTTGACGATGCCGCGCACCTGCTCGGTGAGGTTGGCCGCCATGAAGTTCACCGTGTCGGTGAGGTCCTTCCAGGTGCCGGCGACGCCAGGCACCTGGGCCTGGCCGCCGAGCTTGCCTTCGGTGCCGACCTCGCGCGCCACGCGCGTCACCTCGCCGGCGAAGGCGTTGAGCTGGTCCACCATGGTGTTGATGGTGTTCTTCAGTTCGAGGATCTCGCCCTTCACATCGACGGTGATCTTGCGGGAGAGGTCGCCGCGGGCCACGGCGGTCGTGACCTCGGCGATGTTGCGGACCTGCGTGGTGAGGTTTGCGGCGAGGAGATTGACGTTGTCGGTGAGGTCCTTCCAGGTGCCGCCGACGCCGGGCACCACGGCCTGACCGCCGAGCCGCCCTTCGGTGCCGACCTCGCGCGCAACACGCGTCACTTCGGCGGCGAAGGAGCGGAGCTGTTCGACCATCGTGTTCAGCGTGTCCTTGAGCAGCAGGATCTCGCCGCGCACGTCGACCGTGATCTTCTTCGAAAGGTCGCCGCCGGCAATGGCGGTGGCGACCTCGGCGATGTTGCGGACCTGTGCCGTCAGGTTCGAGGCCATGAAGTTGACGTTGTCGGTAAGGTCCTTCCAGGTGCCGGCGACTTCAGGCACTTGCGCCTGGCCGCCGAGCTTGCCTTCGGTGCCGACCTCGCGCGCGACGCGCGTCACTTCCGATGCGAAGGCATTGAGCTGGTCCACCATGGTATTGATGGTGTTTTTCAGCTCAAGGATTTCGCCGCGC
Source organism: Bradyrhizobium sp. UFLA05-109 (assembly GCF_054185165.1). NCBI lineage: Bacteria > Pseudomonadati > Pseudomonadota > Alphaproteobacteria > Hyphomicrobiales > Nitrobacteraceae > Bradyrhizobium > Bradyrhizobium sp. UFLA05-109. Next base: position 29,726 of record NZ_JBBIAR010000083.1, read on the forward strand.
ACGTCGACGGTGATTTTGCGGGACAAGTCGCCGCGCGCCACGGCGGTCGTCACCTCGGCGATGTTGCGGACTTGGGCGGTGAGGTTGCCCGCCATCGAGTTCACGCTATCGGTGAGGTCCTTCCAGGTTCCGGCGACGCCGGGCACGTTGGCCTGGCCGCCCAGACGGCCTTCGGTGCCGACCTCGCGCGCCACGCGCGTCACCTCGCCTGCGAAGCGGTTGAGCTGGTCGACCATCGTGTTCAGGGTGTCCTTGAGCTGAAGGATCTCGCCGCGCACGTCGACGGTAATTTTTCGTGACAAGTCGCCGCCGGCGATGGCGGTTGCCACTTCGGCGATATTGCGGACCTGGGCGGTGAGGTTACCCGCCATCGAGTTCACGCTATCGGTGAGATCCTTCCAGGTGCCGGCGACGCCGGGCACCTCGGCTTGGCCGCCGAGTTTGCCTTCGGTGCCGACTTCGCGCGCGACGCGCGTCACTTCTCCGGCGAAGGCGTTGAGCTGGTCGACCATGGTGTTGAGCGTTTCCTTGAGCTGTAGGATCTCGCCCGACACGTTCACGGTGATCTTCTTCGATAGGTCGCCCTTGGCCACAGCTGTCGCGACCTCGGCGATGTTGCGGACTTGGCCGGTCAGGTTCGAGGCCATCGAGTTGACCGAGTCGGTCAAGTCCTTCCAGGTGCCGGCAACGCCACGCACCTGCGCCTGGCCGCCGAGCTTGCCTTCGGTGCCGACCTCGCGCGCCACGCGCGTCACTTCGCCCGCGAACGCGTTGAGCTGGTCCACCATCGTGTTGATGGTGTCCTTCAGCTCCAGGATTTCGCCGCGCACGTCAACGGTGATCTTCTTCGACAAGTCGCCGTTCGCGACCGCCGTCGTCACCTCGGCGATGTTGCGGACCTGGGCGGTGAGGTTCGAGGCCATCGAGTTGACGCTCTCCGTCAGATCTTTCCAGGTGCCGGCGACGCCGAGCACGTTGGCCTGTCCGCCGAGCCGCCCTTCGGTGCCGACCTCGCGCGCGACGCGCGTCACTTCTCCGGCGAAGGCGTTGAGCTGATCGACCATGGTGTTGAGCGTTTCCTTGAGCTGAAGGATCTCGCCCGACACGTTCACGGTAATCTTCTTGGAAAGGTCGCCGCTCGCGATCGCGGTCGCGACATCGGCGATGTTGCGGACCTGCGCAGTCAGGTTCGAGGCCATGAAGTTGACGTTGTCGGTGAGGTCCTTCCAGGTGCCGGCCACACCGGGCACCTGGGCCTGTCCGCCAAGCTTTCCTTCGGTGCCGACCTCGCGCGCGACGCGCGTCACTTCGGATGCAAAGGAGTTGAGCTGGTCCACCATGGTGTTGATGGTGTCCTTCAGCTCCAGAATTTCGCCGCGTACGTCCACCGTGATCTTTCGCGAGAGGTCGCCGCGCGCGACCGCCGTCGTCACGTGGGCGATGTTGCGCACCTGCGCGGTCAGGTTGCCGCACATCGCATTGACGGAGTCGGTGAGGTCCTTCCAGGTGCCAGCGACGCCGGGCACGATGGCCTGGCCGCCGAGCTTGCCGTCGGTGCCGACCTCGCGCGCGACGCGCGTCACCTCCGAGGCGAAGGAGCGAAGCTGGTCCACCATCGTGTTGATTGCTTCCTTGAGCTGCAAAATCTCGCCGCGGACGTCGACCGTGATCTTCTTGGAGAGGTCGCCATTGGCCACCGCGATCGTCACCTCCGCGAGGTTGCGCACCTGGTTGGTCAGGTTGTTCGCCATCGAGTTGACGCTCTCGGTCAGATCCTTCCAGACGCCGGTGACTTCCGGCACCTGGGCCTGGCCGCCGAGCTTGCCTTCGGTGCCAACCTCACGCGCGACGCGCGTCACCTCGGAGGTGAACACGCCGAGCTGCTTGATCATGGTGTTGACGATGGTCGCCGATTGCAAGAATTCGCCGCGCAAGGGGCGGCCGTCGACGTCGAGCTTGACGGTCTGCAGCAGATCGCCTTGCGCCACCGCCGCGACCGCGCGCGTCACCTCGCGGGTCGGCCACAGGAGATCGTCGATCAGCGTGTTGACCGAGCCCTCCATGTCGGCCCAGGAGCCGCTCGCCAGCCCGAATTTCACGCGCTGCCGCGTCTTGCCTTCGCGCCCTACCACCTGGCCGACGAGCTCGAGCTGCTGCGCCATGCGCTGGTTTGCGGCGATGATCTCATTGAAGGTGTCGGCGATCTTGCCGTCGATGCCGAGATAGTCGCCGCTCATGCGCACCGAGAAATCGCCGCTGCGCATCGCTTGCAATGCCAGCAGCAATTCCTGCCGGGAGTCGGCTTCCGAAGTGCCATTGACGTTTCGCTTGGGGACGCGACGACCCGATTGCGAAACTGGTCCGGGATCGAGGTCGCTCATGTCATTCCCCCCGCAGATGCGTTTTAGAATTCAATGCAAGTACGCAGTTTTCGAAATAGAACGTCAGCCAAATTGCAAATCAAGCTGCAACATTGGAGCATGGATAATTGGAACCTGCCTCACTCAACCCGGTGAAAACAACGCGGGGATGAGAATAGGGTTCCATCCAATTCTAGGAATTTTTTCTTTGCCTTCGCGCGCGCTGTTCCGGATGCGGAACGGCGAAGCGGCTTTGATCGGAACGGAGCGCGCAACCTAGTTATGAAAACAATGACCGTAGCCATAGCGACCAGCTTGCTGGTCGCCGGTGCGGCCTATGCGCAGAACGGTGCACCGAGCGGCCGCGGGGCCATCACGGGAGATCCGGCGGCAAGTTCGGCCACTCCCGGCTCCGCACCGACGACGGGAGCAGCAACGCAGCCGAGCCGGAGCGGCAGTGGCACGTCTACCTCGGGTGGCCGGGACTACAAGGGCGACCAGGGCCGGGACAAGATGCCCGAGAGCAATCGCACCGTGAAGCCGAAAAACGAGCAGCATCATCCCGTACGATGAGCGCCTACTTGTCGGCCGTGGTACGCGCAGCGTCCCTGAGCTGCGATCGCAGGATCGGCAACTGTTCGCGCGCGAAGGCGCTGAGCGCTTTATTGTCGGGCGCCCGCAGATAGCGCTCGAGCAGGTCGATGGTCTCTTCGTATTCGGCGATCTGCGCCGCATAGAATCGCCTGACATAGGCCGGGCCTTCGGAGTCGTCGGGGCCGGTGAGTGCGGCGCCCGCTGTCGAGGCCCTGCGAACGTTCGGCTCGGCGCCAATCGCTTGCTGAATCTGCTTCAGCGACTTTTCGCGCTTGGCTGCATCCTCGGCCCGCGAAATCGCCAGGGTCTTGACCTCCTGATTACCCCGAAGATCGGCGCTCTCGAGCAGGCCCTGCTGGAATCGCCCGAACGCATAGAGGTCGCCGATGACGTCGGTTGCCGTCGGCGTGCGCGCGGAATCGTGCCGTGCCCATGCGCGTTCACCGCTATTGTCGGCGAGTGCAGCGGCGCTCATGAACAACAGGACAGTGGTGACGATCATGCGCATGGACCGTCAATAGCGGGCTCAAGCAGAAGTTCCCGCGACATTACGATCCGGTAAGGGCGGTTGCGTCCAGCACTTTTGCTCCCCAACTGTTTGACATGAAGCAATCCGACATCTTCAGAGAAAACGCCGAGAACTGCCTGCATCTTGCCGAGCGGGCCGAGGGACAACCCGCCTTCAAACGCTACCAGCGAATGGCGGAGGCCTGGTCGGCGCTGGCGGAGGAGCAGGACTGGCTCGACGGCGAAATTCCGCCAGTTGCCCAACGCGTGCCGCAAAAGAAGCCGACATCCTAGCCGCTCTCGCGTTCGTGAGTCCGCGTGTGAGACCGCTCACGGACGATGCGCGACCAACTGACGATGATCCGGAGTACGGTCGCTACAGACCGCGTTTGTTCGTTTCTAGCAGGAGGATTGCAATGGCTCCCCGTCTGGCTCTGTTCGTCCTCATCATGGCGTTTGGCATTTCTGCCACCGTCGCGACCGTGACGACGCTGCGGCAAGTCCATTTGGCGCATTCGTCGCCACCTGTCGCGCAGCATGCGCGCAGTTAGGCGCGGTTGACCTCCCTGATTCCCCGCTGATCCGGAACCATTGCGGTTGCGGCGCGTAAGCTTCTTGAAGACAGATGGAAAGCGGGAAGTACAACCATGACGCATTCCAACCATGGCATCGTTCGCGACAAGCGCGCCGAAGAGCAGCCGCGCGACAAGCAGCGCGCGCAAACCGTCCACAAATCCGGTGCGAAGGGTCCGCCGTCAAAGGAAGCAACGCGCGATCCTGCGCTGAATGATGAGGCCAAGACGCCGGGCTCGGGCATGACCCCTGATGATTCCGGCACGCCCCCGACCGGTTGAGACCCAGAGGAACGAATCCATCTCGGACGCGTAAGTGGATTGCTTGCGGCTTCATACCCCGGTGGGCCGGAAGCAATATCCAAGGACGGCCCTGGCACCCCCCGTGCCGGGGTCGTTTGCCGTTGTGCTCTCGCGAGTGCGGTCAATCCTCGGCATCGCCATCGGCAGCGCCCGGCGTGTGGCCCTCGGGGCCGCGACCGAACACGCCATAGTCGCTCGACTTGACGCCCGCCAGCCCGTCGATGCCAGCACTGGCGAGACCAAGCTTGAGAAGTTCGCGCACCGCGGCGGCGCGTGTCGGCATGCGGTGGCGAAAGCGGAAATCGTCGACGGCACTCAGTTCTTCAGGCGAGAGCATGACCTGTAGTCGCTCGGCGCGAAGATCGTTCATGTTCAGCCACTCAAAGTTGGCAAGGTGAGTAGTTTACTCAACGAACCAACTCGGCGGGGGTTCCGCAAGCTCCTCAAATTCCACCAAATGAGTGAAATTATTACGTAAAATCAATAACTTATGTAATTGCGCGGGCCGCTACAAAGGTTCAGGCTGGAGGTCAATATCGCTCCAAGAACTGGAGAGACGCTATGCCCGATCAGGTCAGACTGCCGCGCAAACTATCCGAAGAGCCCGAGGCGCCGGAGCCGCGCCGGCCGAGTCATCGGAGGGTGATTGAGCAACTCGATCGCTGGGCCAATAGCCCGGGCCTGCAGCCCCCACGAGGTCGCGATGCGGAAACGGAAACGTTCTGATCCCCACACATTCGAGCAACGGCTCGAAGAGCATCGACGTCGGCTCGAAGGGGAGCTTGCAAAGCTGCGAGGTGGACGGCAGCGCGAGTTGCTTCTGGCGCGTCTTGAGCAGCTTCAGGCTGCCGCCGAGATGCACGAGTTTCTGTCGCTACGACGCTAGGCCGTTGGCCGATGCGTGGCCGTGCTGCCGGCCATGGCGTACGACGTGCAGCTTGCGACGCAGCCACCACATCGATACCGCGACGGTTCCCCACGCGAGCAGTGCGACTGCAAAAGGCCGCTGCAAGGCTTGCCGAGACGGTGACGTAGAACACGCCTGCGAAGGCGGCCAGGCCGATGCTTCCCAATCCAGCGCCTGCAGCATCGAGCGCAGCAGCCTGTCAGCCGCGCCTTTCGCCGTTCAGAGCAGCCTTCTGCTTCTTGCGGCGTTCGTGGCGATCGATCAGCGTGGCGCTGGCGCAGAAGATCGCAGGAAGTGCGAGGAGCAGGCCGCCTACGGACGGGCCGCATTGCTTGGCGATGAGACCGGCCAGAATTGCTTGTTGAAGGGCGGTTTCGGGTAACGTGATGTCGGGTCGATGAGTCTTTGCTCGGCCACGTGCTCGTCTCCTTTCGACGCCAATGGCAGCGAAGCCCGCATGAACGACATGCCAGCGAGTTATCGTGCTCGCTGCTCGTGCGTTCTCTCCGCTGGTTTTCGGCGCTCAATGCGCAAAGAGGAGCATCGTTGCTGGGAAGTGGCGGGATGCCGACAAGTCTGTCGGCATCCGCAATGCGGCGTAGCATTCTTACTTGCTGGACTGGCCGACGCTCGGCGCCTTGCCGAGCTCCTGCGCCATGTCGAGATGGTGCTTCAGCGCCGGCAGCGTCTTGCCGGCCCAATTCTTCAGTTCGGGATTGTCGCCGCCATTGGCGTAGCGCTCGAACAACGACACCGCATCCTTGTGTGCGCTGACCTGATAGGAGTCGTAATCCGAGCTGAAGTCCTTGCCCGACGCGCCCTTGAGCTTGTCGAGCTTGCTCTGGTGCGAGCTGTCGAGCGTCGTCGGCGCCGTCGCCTGGACCTTGCCACTGCTGACGAGTTGCTTCAGCTCCGTCGAGGTCTTGGTGTGATCGGTCAACATCTGCTGCGCGAAGGTCTTCTCCTGCGCATTGCCCTTCTGCTCGGCGAGCTTGCTTGATTCGATTTCGAACATGTCGCTGATCGCAACTTCCTTGACGAAATCGGCCGTGGCGGGAGCCACGCCGAGCACCGAGTTCACGCCGGTCTTCTCGCCAACCGATTGCGCGAGCACGGGGCTTGCGAGCAGGCAGCAGCCGAGTGCGATCAGTGTGCTTCTCATGATCCTCATCCTCCGAACTTGACGGCGTACAGAAACCGGTCGCCGCACTGGTTTTGTGCGGCGACCAACATTCGGGTTGAGCGCTTGTTCCAATGCGCCGCTAGTCGGTCGGATTGCGGCCGGCGCGCGGGTTAAGCGGCTTGGTCGGCGGCCGGCGCAGCCCTTCGGGGAGGAACGGCTCGTCGGCTTGCGCGCTCGGCATCGCGCGCACGTCGGCGTAACGCTGTGCCCTTTCGTGCGGTGTCTCGTTGTTGTTGATCCGCCGCTTCACGTCGACGCCGTCCACGGGATCGTTGACGCCATGCTGGATGTCGCGAAAGTCGCTCATGTCTCACTCCTTTCCCGGCATGATGGATTCGAACACTGGTGCTCTTGAATTCGCGTCAGGGAAAACTGCTGCTTTTCAGCGTTGTTCCAGGCCGCAGCGGGGAACACGTGGCGAGAGCGCCGGAACGATCGCTTCGCGGCTTGGTTGATCCGTAAAAGCGAGTCTCAACGGAGATCTCAAGATGATGGATCAAGGTGAAACAGGCGCTCTGATCGGCAGCGACAAGGTCGAGGGGACTTCGGTCTATGGCGTCGACCACAACAAGATCGGTTCGATCGAGCGCGTCATGATCGACAAGAAGAGCGGCAGGGTTTCTTACGCCGTGCTCGGCTTCGGCGGGTTCCTCGGGCTCGGCAACGATCATTATCCGCTGCCCTGGCAGTCGCTGAAATACGACACCGACCTCGGCGGCTACGTCACCGGCATCACAGCCAAGGAGTTGCGCGGTGCCCCGCACTATGGGGAGGCGGCCGAGTGGAACTGGAGCGACGAGGCCAGGGTGCGCGCGCTGAACGCCTACTATGGCGTGCCGATCATCTAGCGCAGGTTTCGAACAGGAGTTTCCGATGAGCAGGGAAAAGCCCACGGACGATCCCCGGCAGGAAAACGACTGGGGATCGCACGCACAGACGGACAAGCCCTGGAAGGGCAATCCGGAGAAAGAACAGAGGTCGGGTGAGGCGAAGCCCGATCTGGAGAAGTGGCACGAGAGCAAGACGCATTGGGTGTGTGATTGATGAGCCGCGCGCCACGCACTCCGACGTCATGTCCCGGCTTGACCGGGCGATCCAGTACGCCGCGACGGTCGTGATGAAACTCGCTGTCTCTTGAATACTGGATGCCCCGGTCAAGCCGGGACATGACAGCAGTGGTTGGCGCTTGGGCCGAACGAGCCATGACACCTTTGAACTGACCGAGGAATGAAGCCGTGGATGCTCAAACACGAGCGCGTGGGCCATCCGCGGAGCAGCCGCAACAGCCCCCGCACAAGGACGGCCCTCAGGACGCCTCGGACAAGGCGCACAAGGCGCCCGATGCATCGCGCGCGGCAACACCCGCACCCTCGTTGCGCGACCGCCTGCGCGAGCACTGGTTGCTCACGACAGCGGGTGCCCTTGTTCTGATCGCCGTGCTCGTGGCAGGCCTCGTCTACTGGCTGAACATCCGGCACTATGAATCGACCGACGATGCCTTCATTGCCGCGCGCAGCTTTTCCGTCGCCTCGAAGGTCGGCGGCTACGTCACCGAGATCCCCGTCACCGACAACCAGCACGTCAATGCCGGCGATCTGCTGGCGCGGATCGACGGGCGCGACTATCAGATCGCGCTCGACCAGGCCGAGGCGCAAGTTGCGGCCTCGCAGGCCAATATCGGCAACGTCGAGGCCCAGATCGAGTCCCAGAAGGAGCAGATCAACGAGGCCAAGTCCCAGCTCGAACAGGCCCAGGCACAGCTCAAATTTGCGCAGGAAGAAGACGCGAGGGCGCAGGATCTCGTCCAGAAGGGCGCCGGAACCGTCCAGCGCGCGCAGCAGACTCACTCCGACCTTCAGGCGCAGCAGGCCAACACGGAGCGTGCGAAGACTGCGGTAACCAGCGCCGAGCTCGGAATCAAGACGCTCGAGGCGCAGCTCAAAGGTGCGAAGGCGCAATCGAAGCAGGCCGAGGCGCAGCGCGATCAGGCCAGGCTGAACGTCGACTACGCGAGCGTGCTCGCAGCCCAGCCGGGGCGCGTCGTCAAGCTCAGCGGTGCCAAGGGCACCTACGTCACGCCAGGTCAGAGCCTGATGATGTTCGTGCCGGACGATGTCTGGATCGTCGCGAACTACAAGGAAACGCAGCTCAAGGACATGCGGCCCGGCCAGTCGGTCGAGATCCGCATCGACGCTTATCCCGATCGCAAGCTCACCGGTCACGTGGCGTCGGTGCAGCCGGGCTCCGGCACGGCGTTCAGCCTGCTGCCGGCAGAGAACGCGACCGGCAATTACGTCAAGGTGGTGCAGCGCGTGCCTGTGAAGATCGTGATCGACAGCTGGCCGGCCGACCTGCCGGTGGGGCCGGGTATGTCGGTCGTGCCCTGGACGAAGGTACGATGACCGACATCGCGCACGGCGGGGCGGCGGCTGGCGGCTGGTCACCGGAGCGCTCCGCTGCGGGCGGACACAATCCCTATCTGATCGCCTTCGTGGTCTCCATCGCCACCTTCATGGAGGTGCTCGACACCACCATCGCCAACGTCTCGCTGCGCCACATCGCCGGTGGGCTCGCGGTCGGCCTCGACGAGAGTACCTACGTCATCACGAGCTACCTCGTTGCCAATGCCATTGTGCTGTCGATCTCGGGCTGGCTCTCCACCGTGATCGGCCGCAAGCGCTTCTACATGATGTGCGTTGCCACCTTTTCGGCGGCATCGCTGCTCTGCGGCTTGGCCTGGAGTCTCGAGGCTCTGGTGCTGTTCCGGATCTTGCAGGGTCTCGGCGGGGGCGGCATGGCGACCAGCGAGCAGGCGATCCTTGCCGACTCCTTTCCGCCGCACAAGCGCGGGCAAGCGTTCGCGATCTATGGCGTCGCCGTCGTGGTCGCGCCCGTGATCGGCCCGACGCTCGGCGGCTGGATTACCGATACCTATTCCTGGCACTGGGTGTTCTTGATCAACGTGCCGATGGGCCTCGTCTCGCTGTTCCTGGTCGGCACACTGATCAAGGAACCATCGGGTGCGGAAGAGGAGAGGGCAGCCCTGCTCGCCAAGGGGCTGCGTGTCGACTATATCGGCTTCATCCTGGTGGCGATCGGACTCGGTTCGCTCGAGTTCGTGCTCGATGAAGGCCAGCGCAACGATTGGTTCGGATCGAACATGATCGTTGCCTTTGCCTGTCTTTCCGCGTTTTGCCTGTTAGCGCTAATCCCCTGGGAATTGCTGCGCGACGATCCCATCGTCGATATTCGCCTGCTCGGGCGGCGGCAATTCGGCGCCTGCTTCGTGGTCATGCTGGGCACCGGCGCGGTGCTGATCTCGACGACGCAGCTCATACCGCAGCTCTTGCAGACAGAGCTGAACTATACGGCGATGCTTGCGGGTCTCGCTCTGTCGCCCGGCGGCATCGCAACATTGGTTCTGATGCCGGTGGTCGGCCGCCTCGTCGGCATGGTGCAGTCGAAATATCTCATCATGACGGGTGCGGCCATCTGCGCGGTCGCGATGTGGCATCTCACCGGAATCAACGGCGACATCACCTATGGCTATGCGGCGATGGCGCGCATCCTGCTCGCGCTCGGTCTTCCCTTCCTGTTCCTGCCGGTGACGACGGCCTCTTATGATGGCGTGCCGCCGGACAAGACCAACCAGGCATCTGCGCTCATCAACGTCGCGCGCAATATCGGCGGCTCGATGGGCGTTGCGCTGGCGCAAACCATCCTCGCCCAGCGCCAGCAATTCCACCAGAGCCGGTTGATCGAGCATCTCGCGCCGTCCGATCTCGGCTATCAGCAGAGTATAGACGCAATGACGCAGTTCTTTCAGGCGCAGGGCTCGAACGCGTCGGATGCGGCTTCGCAGGCGATCGCCTGGGTCGGCAGGACCTTGCAGCAGCAGGTCGACTTCCTTGCCTATATCGACGTGTTCTGGACGCTCGCGATCATCGCCGTCCTGATGATCCCCGTCGCTGCGATCATTCGCCCGATCGACCTGCGCACCCCGGCCCGCGGGCATTGATTGCTTTGCCGGGTTCGCAAGAGCTAGCGCGGTAAGTTGGGAAAAGAAACTTATGTGTAAGATCAGGATATTTTGGCCTGACTTATGGCCAGTGCGCCGAGAATTTGACAGTTCTGTTTTAGAACTATACGTTCGATATCAATATCACCGAACGGCCTGCGCTGTGTAGGCGGGCGACACCGCCGTGGCGCGGCCCCTCAGAGGGAGGCGAGCTTGTCCAAGCGAAACGCCACGGCTGCCATCATCGGCGCCGGTGACTATATCGGCACCGATATCGCCAAGAAGTTCGCATCTGAAGGCTTCACCGTCTTCGCCGGCCGTCGCAATGGCGACAAGCTCGCGCCGCTGGTAAAGGAGGTTGAAGCGGCCGGCGGCGAGATCCACGCCCGCTCGCTCGATGCGCGCAAGGAGGAGGAGATCATTTCCTTCCTCAATGAGGCCGACAAGCAGGCGCCGCTCGAGGTCTGCATCTTCAACGTCGGCGCCAACGTCAATTTTCCGATCCTCGACACCACCGAGCGCGTATTCCGGAAAGTCTGGGAGATGGCATGCTATTCCGGCTTCCTCGCGGGGCGCGAGGCGGCACGGTTGATGCTGCCGCGCGGCGGCGGCAACATTTTCTTCACC
>NZ_JBBIAR010000084.1:0-39055 GCF_054185165.1 Bradyrhizobium sp. UFLA05-109
TGGCAAGACGATCGCGATCTACAAGATCGCGGTGGCGACCTTTGCCGATCCTAATGGTCTGTCTGCCAGCAGCGACCAGATGTATTCGGCGACCGTCGCATCGGGAGATCCGACACTTCAAGCCTCCGGCGAGAATGGCGCGGGCACGATCTACGGCAGCGAGCTCGAATCCTCCACCACCGACACCTCGAGCCAGTTCTCCAGCATGATCTCGGCGCAGCAGGCCTACTCTGCGGCCTCGCAGGTCATCTCGACTGTCAACAAGATGTACGACACCCTGATCTCGGCGATGAGGTAGGCGATGGGCGGGGATAAGAGCCATGCCGCGGGAGAGGCGCTGCTGCTGCGACTGCGGCGACTGATTGCGCGCGCCCGCGCTGCTGGCCGCGAGCGCAAAGAACTGCTCGCCTTGCTCGACGACATCGAGACGGCGCGCCGCGGCCTGATCCGCGAATCCGAGGCAATCGAAGACGAAACGCGGCAGACGAGCGTGAGAACCACGGCGATCGGCGCCTATTTGCGCGGCGCACAGATCGGCCGCGGCCGGCGGCACAATTGAGACCACGAAAGCAACGAACATGAAACAGGCTCAAATGACCAGGACCAGCGTCGCCGAAAGTGACACGCGCATCAAATCGCTGATCGCGCTGATCGACGTCTTGACCGCGCTGGTCGCCGAAGAGAACGCCGAGCTTGCCAAAGGGCTTCCGGCCTCGCGGCTGAAACAGGTCGACGAGAAGAACCGGCTGGCGGAAATCTTCGAGAGAACCGTTGCGGAATGCGCTGCCGGCTCGACCAGCCTGCATGTCCGCGACCGGATCCTGCGCGAACAGCTCATGGAGCGGATCCTGACGCTGCGCGCGGCGATGGATGAGAATTTGGTGCGCCTGCGCGCGGCGATCGAGGCCAGCAACCGTCGTATTGAGGCGGTGATGCAGGCGATCCGCGAGCAGATCGCCGCGGTGTCGCCCTATGGCGCGTCGGGTCGGCGCGCCGCGCGCGCGGTCTCCAGCGGCACCATTCGTCAGGCCTGAGGGCAGGGAAGGGGCAGCCGCCGTGTCGCTCGATATCGCACGATTGATCGCCTTCAGCGGGCTGTCGGCCACGCAGGTGCAGATCAGCGTGACGTCGTCGAACATCTCGAACGCCGACACGACAGGCTATACCGAGAAGACCGCAAACCAGGCGAGCAGCGTCACCAATGGCGTCGGTACCGGCGTCACGGTGACGGGCATCACCTCGAACGTCAACAAGCTGTTGCTGAAGTCGCTGATCTCAGCGACCTCGGACCTTGGCTCGGCCGACACGACCAACACCTACCTTACCTCGCTCGAGAAGCTCTACGGCTCGACCAGCAGCTCAAGCTCATCGTCGACCGGAACGTCGCTTGCCAATACGATCGCGTCGCTGGAATCTGCGCTGTCGTCGCTCGCCAGCACGCCGAGCAGCGCTTCGCTGCAATCCAATGTCATCAGTGCACTCGACGACGTCGCGAGCCAGCTGCGGGAGACGTCGAGCAGCATCCAGAAGCTACGCTCCAATTCCGACCAGGATATCTCTTCCTCGATCGACGACGTGAACTCGGACTTGCAGCAGATCGCGGACCTCAATGCCGAGATCAAGCAGACCGCGGCAGCGGGCCAGTCGACGGCGGATCTGGAGGACCAGCGCAACACCGCGTTGCAGGACGTCGCCTCCAAGATGAATGTCAGCTACTACACGGCCTCGAACGGCGATCTCCAGATCTACACCACGACCGGCCAGGCGCTGGTCGACAGTACCGCGCACACGATCAGCTATACGGCGGCGGCCAACGTCTCCTCGTCGACGGTCTACAGTGCCGGCTCATCGTCCAGCGGCTTCAGCGCCATTACGGTGAATGGGGAAGACATCACTTCGCAGATCACCGGTGGCGACATCGGAGCCCTGATCACGCTGCGCGACAAGACCCTGCCGGCCGCGCAGTCCCAGCTCGACCAGCTCGCCCAGCAACTCGCCTCGGCGATGAACAGCGTGTCGAACAGCGCGTCATCGGTGCCGCCGCCGACCACCCTGACGGGGACAACCAGCGTCACCAGCTCCACGCTGCTCTCGGCCACAGGCACGGTGCGCCTTGCCGTCATCGATCAGAGCGGCACGCTCAAATCCTACAAGGATCTCGATCTCTCCTCCTATTCCACGGTCGGGGACCTCGTCTCCGCCATCAACGGCATCTCCGGGCTTTCGGCTTCGATCGATTCGAACGGACACCTGACCATCACGTCGACCGATTCCAGCTACGGCGTCGCGATCAACGAGATGACGAGCTCGGTGGGAAGCTCGAGCGAGGGATTTTCTCAGTATTTCGGTCTCAACGATCTGGTGACGGGCACCAGCGCGTCGGATATCGCGGTCAACAGCAGCATCCTTTCCGGCACCGACGAGCTGCAGCTGGCGACGCTGGACTCTTCTTCGAGCCTGACCGTCGGCAGCCAGGTGCTGACGTCGGGCTCGGCGACCGTGGTCAACAACTTCTACGACGCGCTGACGGACTCGCGGACATTCGCGTCGTCCGGCGGGCTGGCCGCTGCCACCGGCTCGTTCGCCGATTATGCCGCGGCGATCGTTTCCGATGTCGCGAGCAAGTCCTCCCAGGCCTCCACCAACTACACCGCAAAGGAGACCGCGCAGTCGACCTATGCGAGCTCGCTGTCGTCGCAATCGGGCGTCAATCTTGACGAAGAATCGGCGCGGCTTAGCACGCTCCAGAACAAGTACACGGCGGCCTCCGCCCTGATCCAGGCCATCAACACAATGTACTCGGCGCTATTGACCGCCGTGCAATCGGGCTAAGCGAGGAGCGGGCCATGGTGGCGATGCGGGTTGCCACGTTCGCGCAGTCGAACACGATGATCGCGGACGCGATGCGCGTGCAGGCCGTCATGGCCAACGAGCAGATCCAGGAATCGTCGGGTGTCATCTCGAGCGATTTCGGCGGCTATGGCTCGACCACGCAGCACGTGGTCAACCTCCAGGTTTCGGTGACGCGCGCGCAATCCTATATCGATGCCGCGTCGCTCGCCGACAGCAAGGTGCAGGTGATGTATTCCGCGGTCGGCTCGGTGACCGATATCATTACCCAGCTCCGCTCCCAGCTCAGCGCCGCCTCGACCGGCAGTTCGACGGAGAGCAGCTCGGTGATCTCCTCTGCGCAACAGATGTTGGAGGAGATGGGGTCACTGCTCAACACGCAATATGACGGCCAGTACGTCTTCGCGGGGGGCAAGACGGAGACGGCGCCAGTCGATCTCACGAGCTTCGCCACAGGTACGGGATCTACCACGACGGCGGACACCAGCTATTATAGCGGCGACAGCGAGATCGCCTCGGTCCGCGTTGCGACCGACCAGAGCGTGTCCTACGGTGTAACGGCGGACAATTCGGCCTTCGAAGAGGTGATGCGCGTCCTGAAGTATGTCGCCAACAGCTCCTCGCTGTCCTCTTCCGACATCACCAGCGCGCTGGATCTGGCGAGCACCGCACTGGACGACACTGCTGCCGTCCAGGCGAAGCTGTCGAGCGCGGCCTCGCAGATCGAGACGGCGAGCACGCGCCAGAGCGATTACAAGAGCTATGCCGAGACGCTGGGAAGCGATCTCACCAGCGTCGACGTGGCCGCCGTCACCGCGCAATTGTCGACCTATCAGTCCCAGCTTACCGCGTCCTATTCGGCGCTCGCAAAGATCCTGGGCATGAATCTTGCGAGCTACCTGAAATAGGCACCGCTATTCGGCGGCAATCTTCTCCATGGCCATGGCGCGCAGCCTGGCGCGCTGGATCTTGACGCCATTGGCGCTGTCGGTGACGGGGAAAGCGTCGACGAAGTAGATGCGCGCGGGGACCTTGTAGCCGGCCAGCCGCTCGCGCAGGCGCGCGACCAGTGCAGCCTCAGGCGGTGGCTCTTTTGCCGGGATCACGAAGGCGGCGCAGCGGGCCTGTCCGTTTATATCGACGGCGACGACCTGCGCATCGGCAATGCCGGCGCACGACTTCAACTCGTCCTCGATCTCGCCGGGCGCGACCAGGAAGCCGCCGAGCCGCATGGCATCGCCCGCCCGCGTCTCGTAGACGAAGGAGCCGTCGCCACGCAGCCGGCCGATATCACCGGTGCGGAAGAAGCCGTCGGCGGTAGTTGCCTCGTGTGTCGCTTGCGGATTGTTGAAATAACCGAGGAAGCGCGAGGGAGCGCTGATCTCGATCTCGCCGGAGACACCAGGTCCCACCAGCTCGCCGCCGTCCGTATTGCGGATACGCACGCGAGCATCCGGCGACATCGGCCAGCCGCCGCCCTCGATGCGAGCGGCGAAGGCGGCATCGTGCCGGCCGATCGAGAACAGGGCCTGCACCTCGCTCGAGCCGTACAGGCCGAACAGCGGCAAGCCCCGCGCCTCGGCTTCCGCCGCAAACTCGCGCCAGCCGGGCTGGAACGCGGCGAAACCGAACACTTCCGCATGTGGGAACGGCCGTGGCGCATCGGTCAGCGCCAGGATGCGGCGAAACATCTCGTCCGAGCCGAAGGAATGCGTGATCGCGTGCTCACCCAAGATTTTGAGCGCCGGCGCAGCGTCGAACGCATCGAGCACGTGGATGGTGACGCCGGCCGTGAGGAAGGCAAGCAGGGCCGTCATCCCGAACGTGCCGCAGAACGGAAGCATTGCGAGCAGCGAATGGCGTTGCGGCGACAGCGCCAGCGCCTTGGCGATAGCAGCTGCATGCATGGCCAGCGTCGCTTGCGAATGCGCCACCAGCTTCGGCCCCTTGGTCGTGCCCGAGGTGGTGTAGAGCAGTGCTGGCAGGTCGACGTCGCCGCGTGATGGCGCCGCCGGATAGAGGCTCTCGAAAGCGTCGAAGCGTATGCAGGGCCATTGGGCCGGGATCGTATCCGCGCCGACCACGGCGAGCTTTTCAAGCGCCGGCACATCGCTTGCGGCGATATCGGCGAGAATGGCGGCAAAGTCGATCGAGCGAAACGCTGCTTCCATCACCAGAAGCTTCGCACCGGAGAGGTGGAGGAGGTGGGCGACTTCCGCGCTGCGGTAGCGTGTGTTGACCGCGGCGATGATTGCGCCAAGTCGGGCGGCAGCGAACAGCAACGCGATCCATTCGATGCGATTGACCAGCCAGACTGCGACTACATCCCCTTTGCCGATGCCTTGCGCAGCGAGCCACGCCGCGGTCTGGTCGATCCTGCCCGACAATTCGGCGCGCGGGACGGGCGTGCCGTCAAACACCAGCGCGGGATCGGAGAAGATCTCGATCCCGATCAGCGATTGCAGCGAGCGATCGTTGGAGCGCATGGCTTCCCGCAGTAACCCGATCGTGCAAAGCTGTCTACTTGGTGCCGAACATCCGGTCGCCGGCATCGCCCAGGCCCGGCACGATATAGCCATGATCGTTGAGCCGCTCGTCGACCGAGGCGGTCCAGATAGGTACGTCCGGATGTTCCGACTGGAACTGCGCGATGCCTTCCGGGGCAGCCAGCAGGCAGACGAAGCGGATGTCGCGAGCGCCGCGCGCTTTCAGCAGGGACGCGCCGGCGCGGGCGGAGTTGCCGGTCGCCAGCATCGGGTCCATCAGGATGACGGTGCGGTCGGACAGGTCCTGCGGCGCCTTGAAGTAGTATTCCACGGCCTGCAAGGTAGCGGGATCGCGATAGAGCCCGATATGGGCGATGCGGGCGGATGGCATCAGCGCCAGCATGCCGTCGAGGAAGCCGACGCCGGCGCGCAGGATCGGCGCCAGCGTGAGCTTCTTGCCGGCGATTTTTGGTGCCTGCATCGCCGAAATCGGCGTCTCGATTTCCACGAGCTCCAGCGGCAGGTCGCGCGTCACCTCGTAGCACAGGAGCATCCCGATCTCGTTCAGGATCTCGCGAAAGCTCTTGGTCGAGCGGTCCTTCTCCCGCATCAGCGAGAGCTTGTGCTGGACCAGGGGATGATCGACGACGTGGACGTTGCAGCTACCCATGGTAACCGCTCTACACGGTTCCCCGGGCTCGCGCCAGATCGGCGGCAGCGTTTTCCCTGCGCTCGAGCTGCCTAACCGGAGGGCATTGCGATCTCCGTCCTGACCCTGTTGCCGCCCTCAAAGGCCGCCATCGGCCTCCGGTCTAGACGCCCAATCCACGCGCGATCAGCGTGATCACGAGCGTCAGGATGCCGCCCCAGATCAGGCTCAGCGTCATGGTCAAGATGGTGACCGTGACCGCGTGCTCGAGATTTGCCTTGGCGGGCCGCATCTCAATCGTCCGATGCGAGGGCAGGCAGCGCGCCAACGCGCGTGCCGAGAAAGAGAGCTCCCATCAGCGCAACCATGACGATGATCTTGAGTTCGATCATTTCACGCGTTCTCCGCTATCATGCGGCAAGTCGCGCCAGACGGCGCCTGGCTTGACTAGTCCACCGCGCCAGTTGGGCGGCGAAAGGATTGCCGTCGTTCTCGACATCAAGCTCGAACGTTTCGGATGGAAACACCAGCGCGCATTGCGCCGGTTTGCTCTGCCGATGTGCAAACTCCACCGCCGAGCTCTTGAACAGGAAGATCCCGCCAACGCGTCCGCTGGCCTCGCGGGCGACCCAGAGGCCGGCCGTGTTGCGGCCGATGAAGAAGGCGGGGATGGAGGCGCTGATGATCTCAGGATCGAGCGGCTGGAGCGCTGTCGTCGGCTCGGATGCCCGTTGCGCCTGCGGAGGCCGAGGCGGGAGATGCGCAGCTTGAAGGGCGATCGTGGCCATGGCGGCCTCCTCAGACATCTCTAAGGTCATGATCGTCTACCATGCCGGTCAAGCGTGGAAGCGCCAGACATAGATTGCGGTCTTCAGTGCGATGAGCGCGGCGAGCACGCCACCCGCCGAGAGTACGCCGAGCACGCGCAAAGCGAGGCGCTTGAGCTGGGCTTTCCGCGCTTTCGAGATCCGCGCCGGGCGCTCCGCCCAGTCAAAGGGCCTTTCAAAGCCATGTATCAGCATCGACATTTGAGGATTCCTTGTCCGTGCGGGGTGAGATCGCCGCTCCGATCTGCCTCGTATGATGTCCATCGCGGCGTAGGATTGCGAGACGAACACCGAGGCCGCCGCATAAGAATGTCATAAAGGTGCCGTTCGTTGCGCCGGCAGCCCTCTGAACAGGTCGCGGTTCCGCTTTGGTCGCGCCGCGGGCGGGCCAGCATCCGAACGCGTTGTTCCGACGGCCGCAGCGAAGGCGAGGCGCAGGCGCGGTTCATCGATCTGGTTGAAAAAGCGTTTCAAGATGGCGTCCGCGTTCTGCTGCTGCCCACTGATCGCCGCGCAAAGCTGGGAGCTTGTTCGGCGGAAGAAATGCGGGGAGTCTTCGGAATCTCGACGCCCGAGCCGGTCGAGTTCCGCAGCGAGACCCGCAACGTTGAACCGGTCTGCGTCGTCAAGTGTGATTGCAAAGCGCAGGATCGCCAACTGCCAAGCGCGCAGCAGTTTGCCGTGACCCTCTGCGGGTTTCAGCGAGTTCATGACTGCTTGGCCGAACTTTGTCGGACGGCATCACCCTCGCCAACATCGATCAACTCCTCGTCGTTGATCGCGACGAAAGCACGGGCGACCTCGGCTTTGGCCGCGTCATCCAACCCTGCGATCGGCAAGCGAGTGCTGGGCAGCATCAGGCCAAGCACGCCCAACGCGTATTTGAGAGCCGCTGGACTTTCTTTGGAAAGACAAGCTTCGAGCGGCGCGAGCCGCTTCTGCAAGTACCGTGCGGACTGCATCCGGCCCTGCCGGCAGTTGGAGAAGATGGTCCGACACCGATCCGGCGCGACGTTCGAAATCAGTGAGATCGCGCCGTCGCCGCCGCTCGCGATGAAGCCGAAGGCAGTTGCGTCGTCGCCGGACAACAGGCGGAAGCCGGCAGGCAAGTGCCCGCTGAGGCGCATTGGCCGGCAGATGTCGCCGCTGCCATCGCGCAGGCCGACGAACTGCCTGTTCTCGGCGAGACGCGCGAGCGTGTCGTCGGCGAGAGGGCGCAAGGTGCGCGAGGGAACATCGTGCAGGATGATGGGCAGGCCGGTCGCGTTCGCGATCGCCCGAAAATGTGCGAGCATGCCCTCCTGCATCGGCTTGTTGTAGTAGGGCACGACCGATAGCACGGCGTCTGCTCCGGCGGCCTCGGCGCGCCGGGCGAGCTCGATGGCATGACTGGTCGCGTTAGCAACGGCGCCGGCGATGATCCTGCATCGGCCGCGCGCGACATCGATCGCGGCGCGGATGATGAGCTCCTGCTCGGCAGCCGACAGCGTTGGGGCTTCACCGGCCGTCTCGCAAACCAGGAGCGCCGGAGCGCCGGCTGCGATCTGGCGCTCGCAAAGCGAGGCGAAGGCCTTGAGATCGACAAGACCTGCCGCGTTGAACGGGGTCGGCAGATCAGGGATGTAGCCGGTGAGCCAGGCGGAGGGAGGGACGAGCATGGTCAAGGGACCTCACGCCGCGCGGTCCATCTGCGCAAGGCCTTGCCGGCGCGCAGACAGAACCAGCCCTTGATGGCACCTCACGCCCGCTTCGATCCGGAAACCGAGCTGTTCGAGTTTTTTGCGGATCTTGATCGCGAAACCACTTTCGCTCGCCTTGATGAGAACCGCAACTGTCGCCGCGGTACCCAGGGAAGGAGCGACTTGCGCCATGGCGATCTCAAATTCGTCCATCGATTCCTGGACGGTGATGAGGCCGACGGCGCATGTCGCCTTGCGCAGGCGAAACGTCGAGGGGAATCCAATCCGGACAAGGCCGCGCCGCCGCAAGGCGAGATACAGGCTGGTGCTGCCCTGGCCCGCAACGATCGCCCGATTGAGGTTGGAGAGGTGCGTGAGCGAAATCATGGTATCGACGACCTGATCTTGCTCGGAGATGAACGAGTGAAGCTGGAGCATCCGGATACTCCTTGGGAAGATATGGTTCTGTCAGGCCGCGCGCCGATCGGCGGCCGCTTGCGGCGTGCGGCTCATGTCGAGCTCGATCTCGCGGGGCAGTTCGACGATGGTTTCGAGATGATGTCCGTTCTCGAACAGCGCGTATTTGATGGCTTGCGCGCGGCTGACGAAGAGCCCGCCATAGAGGCCGTTCTGTTCCTGGGCGACCCACTGTCCCCTGCGATTCCGGCCGATGAAGACAACAGTTGAAGGCGAGCTGCACGACGGAGGTTCGACGAGTTTCATCTTCGGAGTCCTTGTGATCGACGCAATCCGTGTCCGCTGACTGCGGCAATCCGCTCCCGACGAATGTTGGGAGAATTCGTTGCGGGCACGCTTTGCGTAATTTGCCTGCCTAATATCCTGGCTTGCGAATATGATTTCGAGGGCGGTCGAGGGGCGATCTCATAAGAACGTCATAAAGTGAGAACCCTGATGTTCAGGCGCTCAGGTTGCCGACGACATGGACCAGCGCAAACAGCGCGCCGAAAGCTGCGCCCTCGTCCCAATGGTTGAGCTCGCCTCCGAACGGCCGTTCTCGCCTGACAAGGCCGACGACGGTGCAAAGAATGATGGCCATCCAGAGCAGCGCGGCGAGCGCGGTTTCGAAGCGGACGCTGCTGAATGAGGCAAAGCCCAAGAGAAGCAGAATCCGCGCGGCGAATCGCGCAAGCACCCTTGCTGAGCTGAGCGTGAATGGCCTATCGGAAGGTCGCGCCAAGGTACGAAACGACTTGATTCAGAGCTAGCTGAAATTATCGCAGGTCGCCGGCTCGTACAGCGGGTCCAGCGCGGCGCGGACGGACGGAACGCTCGGCCGCGTCGCTTCCGCGCTCAGCATCTGCGCCTCGATGAAGGCCGAGAGCAGCGCGAGCGCGAGATCCGCATGCTGCGTCTCGATCGAGCTGTCCAACCAGTCCGGCAACTCGCGCTCGCGCGAGAGCGCGCAATACCATTCGCCCTGGTCATAGACTATGCGGCGAACCTGCCAGAGCGGCAATTCGAGCTCCAGGAGCGCCAAGGCCGCGTCGGCCCAGGCCTCGGCATCGATCAACCGCGTCAGGCGTCCTGCCTTTTCACTGCGTCCAAGCCAGGGCATCCGTCGACAGGCCTTGTCGAGGATGTCCTGCATCAGCGGCCGGGTGACGACATGCGCGATGCGCAGTCGCTCGGTGAGCGCAATGGGATCGAAATGCTGGTTGAGCACGGGCATGGGGATATTCTCGGCAAGCCGGCCGCGTAGGTCGGCACCTATAGAATGGGCCGAGAAGGCATTTGAAAACGAGGGGGCCTCAGAGCCGGAAATATAAGGATTTCATAAGCGTGGGAGGCGGCGATTGTAGAATTTCGGAGCCGCGTCGCAGCCCGTCAGAGCGGATCGTCGATAAGGCGGGCGGCCCTGCCTTTATGAGATTCCTATAACTTCGCCATAGCCCTCATCTCGAAAACCTATGGCCCCAGTGGCACCTCACCGCCGTGAGAATTCCGGCTGGGCGGTGCGGATACGGCTCGCCTTTGATCTGCCGCAAGATGCCCGCCCGAACCCAACGAAATGGTTGCGCCGGTTTGGCCGCAATAAGGAGTACCACGATGATGGACATTCTGGTGGTGGCGCTGGCCTTCGGCTGGTTCGCGCTTGCGATCGGCTACACCTATGCCTGCGAACGGCTGTGACGGGAGAGCGGTCATGATCTTCGACTATACGCTCGCAGGGCTCGTCTCCGTCGGCTTGCTGTTTTATTTGACTTACGCGTTGCTCAGGCCCGAGCGCTTCTGAGGGTGCTCCCGCTCCTGAAACTGTTGCTGGCGGACGTCGTTCTCGTCGTCCTTCTGCTTGCTTTGCTTCTCGCGCTGCTGCGCTCGAGACCAATTCTCAAAGACTGATGCCAAGGACATAAACCATGACCGTGATCGGTTGGCTCCAGATCATTCTCTTTTGTGCCATCATCGTCGCGCTCGCCAAGCCGCTCGGTTGGTACATGACGCGCGTCTTCAATGGCGAGCGCACCTTCCTGTCGCCGGTGCTGCGCCCGGTCGAGACCGGGATCTACTGGATTTCCGGCGTCGACGAAAGGCGCGAGCAACATTGGCTGACCTACACAGTTGCCATGCTGCTGTTCCACGTGGGCGGCTTCCTCATCATCTACGGCGTGATGCGGCTCCAGGCCCTGCTGCCGTTCAATCCGGCAGGTCAGCCTGCGGTGGCCGAGGATCTCTCCTTCAACACTGCGATCTCCTTCATCACCAATACCAACTGGCAGAACTACGGCGGCGAGAGCACGGTCTCGTATCTCGTGCAGATGCTGGGCCTGACGCACCAGAATTTCCTGTCGGCGGCGACCGGCATCGCGCTAGCGGTGGCGCTGATCCGCGGCTTCTCGCGCGCATCGATGCGGACGATCGGCAATTTTTGGGTCGATGTCACCCGCTGCACGCTCTATGTGCTGCTGCCGATCTGCATCGTCTACGCGCTGTTCCTGGTCTCCCAGGGCATGCCTCAGACGCTCGGGGCCTATGTCGAGGCGACCACGCTGGAAGGTGCCAAGCAGACCATCGCGGTCGGCCCGGTCGCCTCGCAGGTCGCGATCAAGATGCTCGGTACCAATGGCGGCGGCTTCTTCAACGCCAATGCGGCGCATCCCTTCGAGAATCCGACGGCGCTGTCGAATCTCGTGCAGATGATCTCGATCTTTGCGCTGGGTGCTGCACTCACCAACGTGTTCGGCCGTATGGTCGGCAATCAGCGCCAGGGCTGGGCGATCCTCGCCGTGATGGGCGTGCTCTTCCTCGCCGGCGTCGCCGTCACCTATTGGGCGGAAGCGAGCGGTACCTCCACGCTTCAGGCGCTCGGGCTGACCGGCGGCAACATGGAGGGCAAGGAAGTCCGCTTCGGCATCGTTGCCTCCTCGCTGTTCGCGGTGATCACCACCGCCGCCTCCTGCGGCGCTGTCAACGCCATGCATGACAGCTTCACCGCGCTCGGCGGCATGATTCCGCTGATCAACATGCAGCTTGGTGAGATCATCGTCGGCGGCGTCGGTGCCGGCCTTTACGGCATGCTGCTGTTCGTCGTGATCGCGATCTTCGTCGCAGGCCTGATGGTTGGCCGCACGCCGGAATATGTCGGCAAGAAGATCGAGGCGCGCGAGGTCAAGATGGCGATGCTCGCGATCCTGGTGCTGCCGCTGATGTATCTCGGCTGGACCGCGGTCGCGGTAGTGTTCCCGCCAGCGGTGGCTTCAATGGCGAACGCCGGGCCGCATGGCTTCACCGAGGTGCTCTACGCCTTTACGTCAGCCACCGGCAACAACGGCTCCGCCTTCGCGGGCCTGACCGGAAACACCTTCTTCTACAACCTGACGCTCGCCAGTGCGATGTTCGTTGGCCGGTTCTTCATGATCATCCCGGCAATGGCGATCGCCGGCTCGCTGGCGGAGAAGAAGACTCATCCGCCGTCAGCTGGCACGTTCCCGACCACGGGCGGATTGTTCGTCGGCCTGGTCGTCGGCGTCATCCTGATCATCGGCGGCCTGACATTCTTCCCCGCGCTCGCGCTAGGCCCGATCGTCGAGCACCTCGCGATGAACGCTGGCAACCTCTTCTGACAGAATTATCTGGAGTGACCTCCATGGAAACCATGAAACTGCAAAAGCGCGCTTCCGTCTCGGCGATGCTTGATCCGAAGATCGTCGTGCCGGCGATCCGCGCGTCCTTCACCAAGCTTGATCCGCGGGCCATGATCAAGAACCCCGTCATGTTCGTGGTCGAGATCGTGGCCGCGCTGACCACCGTGATCTTCCTGCGCGACCTCGTCACCGGCGGCGCAAACCTCGCCTTCACCTTCCAGATCATTCTCTGGCTGTGGTTCACGGTGCTGTTCGCCAATTTTGCTGAGGCGGTGGCGGAAGGCCGCGGCAAGGCGCAGGCCGATTCGCTGCGGAAGACCCGCACGGAAAGCCAGGCCAAGCTCCTGACCGGCTCCGACCGGACCTTCAAGCTGGTGCCAGGCACCAGCCTCAAGGTCGGCGATGTCGTGCTGGTCGAGGCCGGCGATACGATTCCCTCCGATGGTGAAGTGATCGAAGGCGTCGCCTCCGTCAACGAAGCCGCGATCACCGGCGAGTCCGCACCCGTGATCCGCGAGTCCGGCGGCGACCGCTCGGCGGTGACCGGCGGCACGCAGGTGCTCTCCGACTGGGTCCGCGTCCGCATCACCGCGGCGCAGGGCTCGACCTTCATCGACCGCATGATCAAGCTGGTCGAGGGCGCCGAGCGGCAGAAGACGCCGAATGAGATCGCACTCAACATCCTGCTCGCAGGCCTCACCATCATCTTCGTGTTCGCCACCGTCACCATTCCGAGCTACGCGGCCTATGCCGGTGGCTCGATCTCGGTGATCGTGCTGGTCGCGCTGTTCGTGACGCTGATCCCGACCACGATCGGCGCGCTGTTGTCGGCGATCGGCATCGCCGGCATGGACCGCCTGGTGCGCTTCAACGTGCTGGCCATGTCCGGCCGCGCCGTCGAGGCCGCCGGCGACGTCGACACGCTCCTGCTCGACAAGACCGGAACCATCACGCTCGGCAACCGCCAGGCGACCGCGTTCCGTCCCGTGCGCGGGGTAACCGAGCAGGAGCTCGCCGATGCCGCACAGCTCGCTTCGCTCGCCGACGAGACGCCCGAAGGCCGCTCCATCGTCGTGCTGGCGAAGGAGAAATACGGCATCCGGGGCCGCGATATGGCTGAGTTAGGGGCCACCTTCATCCCCTTCACGGCGCAGACCCGCATGAGCGGCGTCGATGCCGGTGGCGTATCGGTGCGAAAAGGTGCAGTCGACGCCATGCTCAACTATATCGGCGGCGGTGCGCCGCTGGTCGCTTCGGGTAACACGGCACGCGTGATGCAACCGGCTGCGCTCTCGGAGGTCGGACGCGAGATCCAGGCGATCGCGGATGAGGTGTCGAAATCGGGCGGTACGCCGCTGGCGGTGGCCAAGGACGGTCGCCTGCTCGGCATCGTCCAGCTCAAGGACATCGTCAAGGGCGGCATTCGCGAGCGCTTTGCGGAGCTGCGTCGCATGGGCATCCGCACCATCATGATCACCGGCGACAATCCGATGACGGCGGCCGCGATTGCTGCCGAGGCCGGCGTCGACGATTTCCTGGCGCAGGCAACCCCTGAGGACAAGCTCAAGCTGATCCGCGACGAGCAGGCCAAGGGCAAGCTGGTCGCCATGTGCGGCGACGGCACCAATGACGCGCCGGCGCTCGCGCAGGCCGATGTCGGCGTCGCCATGAATACGGGCACGCAAGCCGCGCGCGAGGCCGGCAACATGGTCGACCTCGATTCCAACCCGACCAAGCTCATCGAGGTGGTCGAGATCGGCAAGCAACTGTTGATGACGCGAGGCGCGCTGACGACGTTCTCGATTGCCAACGACGTCGCGAAATATTTTGCGATCATCCCGGCGATGTTTCTGGCGTTCTACCCGCAGCTCAACGTGCTCAACGTCATGAACCTGACGAGCCCGCAGAGCGCCATCCTGTCGGCGATCATCTTCAACGCGCTGGTCATCATTGCGCTGATACCGCTGGCGCTGAGGGGCGTCGCGTACCGCGCCGTCGGCGCCGGTGCGCTCCTGCGCCGCAACCTGATGGTCTACGGCTTGGGAGGCATCATCATTCCCTTCATCGGTATCAAGGCGATCGATCTCGTGGTCACCGCCTTGCACCTTGCTTGAGCGTCATCGCGAGCGAAGCGAAGCAATCCAGAAATGCCGCCGCGGCTGATAGCGTGGATTGCTTCGTCGCTTCGCTCCTCGGAGAATTAGGAGACGTAACATGCTCAGAGAAATCCGCCCCGCCATCGTCCTGCTGGTCGCGCTGACCCTCATCACGGGACTGGCCTATCCACTCGCGATGACCGGCATTGCCGGCTTGCTCTTTCCGACCCAGGCACAGGGCAGCCTGGTCGAGAAGGACGGCAAGGTCGTCGGCTCTGCCTTGATCGGGCAGGAGTTCAAGGACGATAGATATTTCCACGGCCGCCCGTCGGCGACGGTCGCGCCGGATCCGAATGACTCGACCAAGACCGTGTCCGCGCCCTACAACGCCGCCAACTCGGGCGGCTCCAACCTCGGCCCGACCAGCAAGGCGCTGGCCGATCGGTTGAAGGAAGACGTGGACAAGCTGAAGGCGGAGAACCCGAACCAGCCCGTTCCGCTCGACCTGGTCACGACATCGGGCAGCGGTCTCGACCCGCACATCTCGCCCGAAGCCGCCCAATTCCAGGTCCCACGGGTGGCTAGGGCGCGGAATATGTCGGAAGAGCAGCTCAGGCAGATGGTGGCCGGCAATACCGAGGGCCGCCTGCTCGGCCTGCTCGGCGAGCCCCGGGTCAACGTGCTGGCGCTGAACCTGGCGCTCGATCGCGCCGGCAAGTAGCGGCCTAGGCTCCCCGTGGCCGGATGATTATAATGCGCTGATGGTCCGAGAGCGCCGCGATCCCGAACAACGTCCTTCGCCCGAGGCGCTGCTGGAAGCGGCGCGCCGGGAGGAGAGCGCGAGCGGCAAGCTCAAGATCTTCGTCGGCGCCGCCCCCGGCGTCGGCAAGACCTATGAGATGCTGCAAAGCGCGCACGCCAAGCGCAAGGCGGGCATCGACGTCGTCGTCGGTTTCGTCGAGACCCATGGCCGCGCGGAGACCGAATCGCTGCTTCGCGGGCTCGAAGTCATCCCGCGCAAGAAATTCGACTATCGCGGGCAGGTTTTGGAGGAGATGGACCTCGACGCGGTGATCGCGCGTCGGCCGCAAATCGCCCTCGTCGACGAACTTGCCCACACCAACGTGCATGGGAGCCGACATCCCAAGCGCTATCTCGACGTCGAAGAGCTGCTCTCGAACGGCATCGACGTCTACACTGCCGTCAACATCCAGCACATCGAAAGTCTCAACGACGTCGTCGCGCAGATTACGCATGTCCGGGTGCGCGAGACCGTGCCGGATTCGGTGTTCGACCGCGCAGACGCGATCGAGCTGATCGACCTCACGCCCGACGACCTGATCCAGCGGCTGAAGGAGGGCAAGGTCTATGTGCCCAAGCAGGCCGAGCGGGCGCTGGAGCACTACTTTTCACCGGGCAATCTCACGGCGCTGCGTGAGTTGGCGCTGCGGCGGACCGCCGAGCGCGTCGACGAGCAGCTCCTCACCCACATGCAGGCCAATGCCATCGCCGGTCCCTGGGCCGCGGGTGAGCGCATCCTGGTCTGCGTCAGCGAGGATCCGCGTGCAGCGGGCCTCGTGCGCTACACCAAGCGGCTGGCCGACCGCCTGCACGCGCCATTCACGGCGATCTCGATCGAAACGCGGCGATCGCTCCAGCTCTCTGACGCGGAGCGCGACCGGCTCGCCGATACGCTGCGGCTTGCCGAATCGCTCGGCGGCGAGGCGCTGACCATCCCCGGCGTCGGCCGTCGCATCGCCGACGACGTCGTCAACTTCGCGCAAGGCAACAACGTCACGCAGATCGTGATCGGCAAGTCGACGCGATCGCGCTGGTTCGAGATCACGCGCGGCTCTGTCGTGCACGACCTCGTGCGCCGCTCCGGTAACATCACCGTGCATGTCATTTCCGGCGACGAATTGCCCGGCGAGGCGGCGCCGAAGATGGCGGTGCAGACGGCGGCCCGAACGGAGTCCTTCGATCCGCGCCCCTATCTCAAGGCACTCGGGATCGCTCTGCTTGGACTTGGCGCGGCCAAGCTGATCCAGCCCTACTTCGGTATCGAGAACGTCGATCTCGTGCTGCTGACGGCGGTGGTGGCGGTTGCC
Source organism: Bradyrhizobium sp. UFLA05-109 (assembly GCF_054185165.1). NCBI lineage: Bacteria > Pseudomonadati > Pseudomonadota > Alphaproteobacteria > Hyphomicrobiales > Nitrobacteraceae > Bradyrhizobium > Bradyrhizobium sp. UFLA05-109. The sequence continues at coordinate 16,799 of NZ_JBBIAR010000084.1, forward strand.
GTGCGCTATGGGCTCTGGCCGTCGCTGCTCGCGACGGTCGCGGCGTCGCTTGCCTACAATTTCTTTTTCCTGCCGCCGATCTATACCTTCACGATCACCGATCCGACCAATGTTGCGGCGTTTGTTCTGTTCATGGTGGTTGCGATGCTGGTGTCCAATGTCGCGGCTCGCGTGCGCACCCAGGCCGATACCGCGATCGGCCGGATCAGGATGACCGAGCAACTCCATGCTTTCAGCCGCAAGCTGGCGGGCACCGCGACCCTCGATGATGTCTTGTGGGCGACGTCTTACCAGATCGCGCTGATGCTGAAGGTTCGCGTCGTGCTGCTGCTGCCGGAAGAGGGGCTGTTGACGGTAAAGTCGGGCTATCCACCGGAGGATGAGCTCGACCAGGCCGACCTTGCTGCCGCCAACTGGGCCTGGAGCAACGACCGGTCTGCAGGCCGCGGCTCCGACACGCTGCCCGGCGCCAAGCGCCTGTTCCTGCCGATGCGCACCGGGCGCGGCCCGATCGGCGTCATCGGCATCGACAATGATCGCACCGGCCCGTTGTTGACGCCCGATCAGCGCCGCCTGCTCGATGCGCTGGTCGACCAGGGCGCGCTCGCGATCGAGCGCGTGCTGCTGGTCGAAGACATGGACCGCGTCAAGCGCACGGTCGAATCCGAGCGGCTGCGCTCGGCGCTGCTCACCTCGATCTCGCACGACCTGAAAACGCCGCTCGCCTCCGTGCTTGGCGCGGCCTCCACCATGCGCGACCTCGCGGGCGCCCTGTCCGACACCGAGAAACGCGATCTGCTTGCGACCGTGATCGACGAGTCCGAGCGGCTCAACCGCTTCATCGCCAATCTGCTCGACATGACCAAGCTCGAATCGGGCGCCATCGTTCCGAATACGTCGCTGCATGACGTCGGCGAGATCGTTGGCAGCGCGCTGAGGCGAGCGAGCAAGATCCTGACGCGTCACAAGGTCGGGCTCCGGCTCGCAGCAGATCTGCCGATGCTCGAGCTCGACGCCGTGCTGTTCGAGCAGGTGCTGTTCAACCTGCTCGACAACGCGGCAAAATATTCGCCGCCGGATACCACGATCGCAATCCATAGCCAGCGCGACAAGGACCGTGTCGTGCTGGAGGTGGCCGACGAAGGCGAGGGTATCCCGCCGGGCGAGCTCGAGAGCGTGTTCGACAAGTTCTACCGTGTGCAGAAGGGCGATCATGTCCGGCCCGGCACCGGGCTCGGGCTTGCGATCTCCCGCGGCTTCGTCGAGGCGATGCGTGGCACGATCACGGCGGCGAACCGCGGGGATCGCCGCGGTGCGGTGCTGACCATTCGCCTGCCGATCCCCGCGCAGACCAACGCATTGGACACCGCCGCATGAACGCACCATCGATCAAGGTTCTGGTCGTCGACGACGAGCCGCCGATTCGCAAGTTGCTGCGGATGGGGCTGAGCACGCAGGGCTATGACATCTTGGAAGCGTCGAACGGCAAGACCGCGCTGGAAAAACTCGCCGAGGAGCCGGCTCTGATCATCCTCGATCTCGGTCTGCCCGACATCCAGGGCCACGAGCTGCTCCGCACCATCCGCGCGCGCAACGAGAGCGTGCCGATCGTCGTGCTGTCGAGCCGCGGCGACGAGGCCGGCAAGGTGCAGGCGCTCGATCTCGGTGCCGACGACTATCTGACAAAACCGTTCGGCATGGACGAGCTCTTGGCGCGGCTGCGCGCCGCGCTGCGGCACCAGCTCCAGGTCCAGGGCGAGCGCCCGGTGTTCCGCACCGGCGATCTCTCCGTCGATCTCGTTCGCCGCATCGTCAAGGTCGGCGAACGCGACGTAAAGCTGTCGCCGAAGGAATACGATCTCTTGCGCGTGCTCGTGCAGCACGCCGGCAAGGTGCTGACGCACCGGTTTCTTCTTAAGGAGCTGTGGGACGAGCTGACCGATGCGCAATACTTGCGCGTCTACGTCCGCCAGCTCCGCCAGAAGATCGAGGCGGACCCCGAGCGGCCGCAATATGTGCTGACCGAGACGGGGATCGGGTATCGGTTGAAGGCGGGCGATTGAACCATCGCGGAAACGGCCGTCATGGCCGGGCTTGTCCCGGCCATCCACGCGTTTCCGCACGTGGGGCAGACGTGGATGCCCGGGACCAGCCCGGGCATGGATGAGTATGCATCACATCGTCGCTGCGCTCGCAATGACGGAGTACGTTAACCAGCCTTGCGATGCCTTGCCGTCGAACGATGCGTCTTGCGCGCGCTGCGATGCCGGCTCGTGCTTCGCCGCGGATGGGACCGCGCTGACGCCCGTCCCCTGCCTCGTCCTTTCAAGCTTTGCTTCAGCGCGTCCATCAGATTGATGACGTTGCTTGGTCGCTCTTCGGGTTCGGGCAGCTCGATCTTCTTGCCGCTGGCTTTTCGCTTCACCAGCGCCTTCAGCGCGTCCTCATACTCGTCCTTGAATTTGCTGGGGTCGAAATGCGCCGCCTTGGTATGCAGGATATGCCCCGCGAGCTCGATCATGTCCTTGGTGATCTTCGGGCTCTTGATGTCATCGAAGAACTGGTCCTCGTCGCGCAGTTCGTAGGGATAACGCAGCGTGGTGCCGAGCAAACCCTTGCCGAGCGGTTCGATGGTCATGACGTGTTCGCGGTTCGTCAGTACGATCCTGGCGAGCGCCACGCGCTCCTCGTCCTTCATGGCATCGCGAATCACTGCAAAGGCGTCGATCGCGGCCTTTCCGTCGGGCGCGACATAGTAGGGGTGGTTGAGGTAGCGCTTGTCGATCTCCTCGCGCGGTACGAAGCTTTCGATGTCGATCGTGTGATTGCTTTCGATCTGAACCGCTTCCAATTCCTCCGGCTCGATCTCGACATATTTGCCCTTGCGTAGCTCGTATCCGCGGCCCTTCTGATCGCTCTCGACGACCTCGCCGGTCTCGGCATCGACCATCTGCTGTTTCAGACGGTTGCCGGTCTCCCGGTTGATCATGTGAAACCGTGTTTTCGCCGCAGCGGTCGCGGCAGGATAAAGGACGACCGGGCAGGTCACCAGCGACAGCTTCAACGTTCCTTTCCAATAGGCGCGGGGAGCCATTCCAATCTCCAATGTTTTCAATGCGTTTTCGGAACTCCAACCCACCTTATGGGTTTTGGTTCCGGGTGGGACTTTGGCCGTGATAGGCTCGAATGCGCTTACAAAAATACGGGACCGGTCGTGCTGAGAAACCTCTCCACCTATCGGAAAAAGCGGGATTTCGAGATCACTCCGGAGCCGTCCGGCGAGACCGTGGTGGCGCCGTCGAAGCAGCGGCGTTTCGTGATCCAGAAGCACGACGCGACCAGGTTGCATTACGATCTCCGACTCGAGTTCGACGGCGTCTTCAAGTCCTGGGCGGTGACGAAGGGGCCTTCGCTCGACCCGCATGACAAACGGCTCGCGGTCGAGGTCGAGGACCATCCGCTCGATTACGGCGATTTCGAAGGTACCATTCCGGAAAGCCAGTATGGCGGCGGCACGGTGATGCTGTGGGACCGCGGATATTGGGAGTCTGAGGATCCCGAGCGCGGCTTCAAGAAGGGCGACCTGAAGTTCACGCTGCACGGCGACAAGCTGCATGGAAGCTGGGTGCTCGTGCGCATGCGCAATCGCGGTGGCGAAAAGCGCACCAACTGGTTGCTGATCAAGCATCGCGACGACTATGCCCGCGAAGGCGCGGGCAACGACATCCTGGACGCGGACAGATCCGTCGCCTCCGGCCGGGCGATGGAGCAGATCGCCGAGGGCAAAGGGCGCGCGCCAAAGCCGTTCATGCTGGCCAAGGGGACCAAGGGCAAGGCCGACGCGGTCTGGCAATCCAATCGCGCCGAGCAGGAGACGCGCACCATCAAGCCTGCGCCGCGCGCGGCCTTGAAGAAGGGCAAGGCGACGACAGCAACGACGGCGAAGAAGGTGTCGGAGATGCCGGACTTCATCGCGCCGCAGCTCTGCACGGCGGTGGAGCGGCCAAACCCGGGCGGGGGCTGGTGCCACGAGATCAAGTTCGACGGCTACCGCGTGCAGCTTCGCGTCGAGGATGGCGAAGCGACGCTCAAGACCCGCAAGGGCCTCGACTGGACCGAAAAGTTCGCATCGATCGCCAAGGAGGGCGGCGCGCTGCCGGACGTGCTGATCGACGGCGAGATCGTCGCCCTCGACCACAACGGAGCGCCGAACTTCTCCGCGCTCCAGGCGGCGCTTTCGGACGGCAAGACCGATGACCTTATCTTCTTTGCTTTCGATCTCCTGTTCGCCGAAGGCCTTGACCTGCGCCAGCTGCCGCTCGGGGACCGCAAGACGCAGCTCAAGAAGTTGCTGGGCGCGCGCAGGAAGAAGTCGAGCCAGATCCGCTATGTCGAGCATTTCGAGAGCGGTGGCGATGCGGTGCTGCAATCGGCCTGCAAGCTCGAGCTCGAAGGCGTGGTGTCGAAGAAGCTGGACGCACCCTATCGTTCGGGTCGCACCGAAAGCTGGACAAAGGCAAAATACCGCTCCGGCCATGAGGTCGTGATCGGCGGCTACAAGACCACGAATGGTAAGTTCCGCTCTCTGATGGCGGGCGTGCACCGCGGCGATGATCTCGCCTTTGTCGGCATCGTCGGCACCGGCTTTGGTGCCGACAAGGTCAAGCGCATCATGCCGCTGTTGAGGGCGGCGGTGGCCAAAGAGAGCCCATTCGCCGGCAACAACGCGCCGAAGAAGACGCGCGACGTGCATTGGCTGAAACCCAAGCTCGTGGCTGAGATCGAGTTCGCGGGCTTCACCGCCGACGGTAATATCCGCCAGGCCGCGTTCAAGGGCCTGCGGCAGGATAAGCCTGCCGAGGAGGTCGAGGCCGAGACGCTGGTGAAGACCGAGCTTGCCGAACCGTCGCCGCGGAAAGGCAAGGCGAAGGCTGCGTCAAAGCCAAGATCAAAGCGGCCCGGCGGCGCGGAAGTGATGGGCGTCGTCATCTCGAAGCCCGACAAGGAGCTGTGGCCGGATGGCGGAGATGGCGATCCCGTCACCAAGCTCGATCTCGCACGCTACTTCGAGGCGGTCGGCGAATGGATAATCGCGCATCTGAAGGGAAGGCCATGCTCGCTCATTCGCGCGCCCGACGGTATCAAAGGTGAGAGCTTCTTCCAGCGCCATGCCATGCAGGGCACGTCGAGCCTGCTGGAGCTCGCAAAGGTTTCCGGCGATCGCAAGCCGTATTTGCAGATCGATCGGATCGAGGGGCTTGCGGCGGTGGCGCAGGTCGGCGGTGTCGAGCTTCATCCCTGGAATTGCGCGCCCTACGCCTATGACACGCCAGGCCGGCTGGTGTTCGATCTCGACCCGGCGCCGGACGTGGCCTTCACCGATGTGATCGAGGCGGCCAGGGAGATGCGGCAGCGTCTGTCCGACGTAGGTATGGAGAGCTTCTGCAAGACCACCGGCGGCAAGGGCCTGCACGTCGTCGTGCCGCTGCTCTACGGCGCCCGCGACAAGGTGGGCTGGAAGGAGGCGAAAGCCTTTGCGCAAGGCGTGTGCCGCTGGATGGCCGATGACGATCCGGAGCGATATCTGCTCAACATGTCGAAAAAGCTGCGCAACGGAAAGATCTTCCTCGACTATCTGCGCAACGATCGCATGTCCACCGCGGTCGCTCCGCTGTCGCCGCGCGCTCGCGACGGCGCCACCGTCTCCATGCCCCTGACCTGGGCGCAGGCGAAGAGTGATCTCGATCCGAGGCGCTATACGCTGCGCACCGTGCCGGGCCTTTTGGCGCGATCAAAGGCGTGGGAGGGCTATGATGACGCGGCGACATCGATCAAGGCGGCAATGAAGAAGCTGGCGGGGAAGGTGAAGTAGCCACACTGTTAACCGCAGATGCGGAAATCGTAGGGTAGGCAAAGCGCAGCGTGCCCACCATTGCTTGCCCAGATTGACAAAGAAAACGAAGAGGTGGGCACGGCGCGTCGCGCCTTTGCCCACCCTACGAGGACTTCGCTAGATTCTTCCCAGCAGCACCAATATCAGCAGGATGACGACAATGAGTCCGAGTCCGCCGCCACCGTAATAGCCGGTGCCGTAGAACGGACCGCCGCCGATACCACTGAAGCCGCCGAGCAGCGCGATGACCAAAATGATCAAAATGATTGTACCGATGGACATGCAAATCTCCTCCAGCCCCCTCAAAGAAGGGTCGTTGTCTTGACCGACTTTCGTCGGGGCAACTTGTCGTCATAACGAAAGTTCCTCGCTCGGATCGTGATAAGAAGGCATCAAGCAGCGGAACCTTTGGTTCGAACGCGGCCTGATTCACATCAGTCGGCAGAGGACATCGTCATGTCAGCACCGCTCGTCGTTTCGATCCCGCACCGTCTCGGTCGCGAGGAGGCTGCGCGTCGTCTGAAGTCCGGGCTTGGCCGCGCAGCCGCCAGCATTCCCGTGATGCACGTCGAGGAGGAGCGTTGGGAGGGCGACCGCATGAATTTCCGCATTCGAGCGCTCGGCCAGGTCGCGGCCGGTCAGGTCGATGTTGGCGAGGATCAGGTGCGGGTTGAGGTGATGCTGCCCTGGCTGTTGCAGCGTTTCGCCGAGCTGGCGCAGGCCACGATCCGCAAGCGTGGGCAACTGTTGCTGACAAAGGGCGATGGGAAGTAGTTTCTCGGCGTCAGGCCGCCGCGGGTTGCCGCGCCGCTCTTGCGGGACGCGCAATACGAGCTTTCAGGACGGTTGCGGGAAACGAGCCAAAGGCCTGCGAGAGCCGCAGATCCTGGCCCTCGTGACCCGCGATCGCATAGCCTTTCGCGTCCATAGTCGCATCGAGCGCTTCGAATGACGGCCATGCGCGGCCACTTTGCGTGAACGGTGCAAAGGCTCGTCCCACCAAGACGATCGCTGCGTTGCGCCCGTGGCGCCGTGCGAAAGCGATGACATGGTCAGCGTGCGGTCCGCTCACCACCAGAGGCTGGTAGTCGCCACGGGTGAAGACGTCGGCAAGCTCGGAGCGCAGTTTCAGGAGCTGCCGCATCCAGGCGAGTTTCAGTCGACCGTCCGACCAGTTCGGGGCAAGACCGTTCCAATCGAGGCGGTCCAGTGTCGCGAGCGCATCTTGCCGTTCGACAAAATCAACCCGACGGCGATTGTCCGGATCGACTAGCGAAAGATCCCAGAATTCGGTGCCTTGATAAAAATCCGGCACGCCCGGGAGCGTTGCCTTCAGCGTGAGCTGGCTCAGCGAATTCAGCGCACCGAGCAGGGCGGTGCGTCGCGCGAGCGCCTGAAGCGCCTCCAGGAATTCGGCGGAGACCGTGGGATCGAGTATCTTCGCAATGAAGTTCTGTACGCCTGCCTCATAGGCCTCGTTCGGATTGAGCCAGCTCGTTTCCTCCTTGCCCTCCCTGGCAGCCTTGAGCGCGTAGGCCTGGATGCGGTCGATGAAGCTCGCGTCAGGCGCGAGCATCCAGGCGCCGAGCAGCGTCTGGTAAAGCATGTATTCGAACGTCGCCGACGGCGCGCGCATCTCGCCATGTGTCGTGATGTGCGGCACGTTCAGCACCTTCCAGCGTGCCACCGCGCTGGTCCATTCACCCGGGATTTCGCTGATCGCGGCGAGCCGGGCCCGCGCATCCTCGCCGCGCTTGGTGTCATGCGTGGCCGTGGCCGTCATGCCATGCGGCCATTCCCTGGCGCGTGCCTTCATGGTCTCATGGAAGGCGGGTAGTGCGAAGGCCTTTGCGGCGGGATCGCCGCCGACTTCGTTCAGCGCGAGCAGGCGGTGATAGCGATAGAAGGTCGTATCCTCCAGCGACTTCGCCAGCATCGGCCCGGTGAACTGCTGCACCTTCAGCGCAAAGCGGCGCACGCGCGGGGTGCTGTGCGGCGGCCGATCCGGCTTGAGCAGGTCCATGGTCAGGGCGTCGCTCAGGAAGTCGAAAATGCCGTCGTCGGCCGCGAACCATTCCGCACGAGCGCGCGCGATGGTCTCTTCGATCAGCTTGCGGTCGTGATCGGTCGGTCCGCTCGTCGTGATGTAGGTACGGTACACCGGGAAATGCAGCACGTAGAGCTCGAGCGCCTGCCGCAGGCTGTCGGCGGAAAAGTCGCGGGTCGAGTAGTGCCCGTTGGCAATGCGGGCGAGCAGGCGTGTCAGCACGGTGAATTCGCTCGTGAGAAGCGTATCCAGCACGCGCCTCTTGGCTTCCATCAGATACGGCGCAAGCCGCGGCGAGCGGTTGCTGATCTGGCGCCAGATTTCGTCGAGCGCGTCGAGCCCCTTGGCATCGACCAGCACCTGGGTGATGGCGTTCATCCATTCATAGCCGGTGGTGCCGTGAACGCCGGCGAAGCGCGGTAGCCGTTCGTGCTCGCACAGGATCTTTTCGATCACGGTGTAGAACGGCTTTGCGGGGCCTTGCGCGTCGCGGACGATTCGGCGCAGCCGCTGGCAATATTGCGCGGGATCGCGCAAGCCGTCGATATGATCGAGCCGGATGCCCTGCAACCTGCCGTCCGCGACCAGTTGCTTGACCAATCGGTGCGTGGCCGCAAATGTGCTGGCGTCCTCGACCCGCAGCCCGGCGAGACCGTTGACGTCAAAGAATCGGCGATAGTTGATGTCGCTGGAGGCGAGCCGCCAATGGCCGAGCTTGTAGTGTTGGCGTTCGAGCAGGTGATGCAGGGCAAGCGTTTGGGTCGGGCGGTCCTTGGCCGAACGATAGGCGGCAAGACCTCGCTCCATGATATCGGGAGCACCGGCGATCGCCTTCAGCTCGACCTTGAAGGCCGGAGCCTCCTTGCGGTTCGGATGCCGCAGTCCCTTGTAGCGTTCGGCGAGCTCAAGCAGACGTTTTCCGGCCTCGCTGCCGGCGGCATTCGCCTCCTTCACGATCATCCGCAGGACTTCGCCGTAGCGCTCCGGCGCGATCGGCAAGCGATGCTCGAAATACCATGCCGAAAAGCTGCCTTCGCCCGCATCATAGCGCAGCTCGATCTCGCCGCGCTCGAGTGCGTCGCCATAGGGTGAACCGAGGATCGGCAGCAGCACGCCGCCTCGGGCGCGATACGGCAACTGGTCCCAATCGATATCGAAGGACACCGCGTGAGGCGAATCCTGTCCCCATTCCAGCACGTCGAGCCAGTACGGGTTATCCGCGAAGTGGACGCCGACGTGATTTGGGACGAAGTCGAGGATCAGACCAAGGTCATGCTGCTTTAGCGTGTCGCTGAAACGGGTAAAGCCGGCTGCGCCGCCGAGCTCCGGATTGAACTGGCTGTGGTCGACGATGTCGTAGCCGTGGGTCGAGCCCTTGCGCGCCTTCATCAGCGGCGAAGCGTAGACATGCGTGATGCCGAGCGCCTTGAGATAGGGTACGACCCGGGCGGCATCGTCGAAGTTGAACTCGGCGGTGAATTGCAGGCGATAGGTGGCGAGCGGGATGGCGGGAGGCATGCTCACCTCGCAAGGCGCCAGACCACCGACCAGGGCGGAAGTCGATCGCCGGGCTCGCCGCCCCAGATCGGCGCGCCCGTGATTTGAGGTGATGTGATATCGCGATCCGACAGGTTGGCGATCAGGTGCAGCGTTGCGCCGTCCTCCAAGCGCCAATGCGCAGTCAAGAGGCCGCTCTCCTCAGCCTTGGCCTCGCCAAAGGCCGCGCCGGCAAGCCGTGGCATGATTTCGGAATGGCGAATGCGCAGGAGCTCGCGTACCAGCGACAGCCGCACCTCCTCCTCCGGCGTGCGCGTCTCCCAAACGAGCACGGCGGATTGCGGCGTCGCCGGATCGAGCGGATCGGGCACCTCGTCGCCATATTTCTCGTAGGCCCAGGCATATTCCTGGCGCCGTCCGTTGCGAACTGCATTGGCGAGATCGCCATGGAAATCGCAGAAGAACGGGAAGGGCTTTTTCGAGCCCCACTCCTCGCCCATGAACAGCATCGGCACCATCGGCGCGAGCAGCGTAACGGCGAGCGCCGCCTCGATCGCTCGGGGGCTCGCAATGCTCTCCAGCCGATCGCCGAACGGCCGGTTGCCGATCTGATCGTGGTTCTGCAGGAAATTGACGAAGGTGTCCGGCGGAAGCTGCCGGCTTGGCTCGCCGCGCGGCTTGTTGCCCCAGAACGCGGAGACCCCACCCTGATAGACGAAGCCCGACGCCAGCGCGCGGGCAAGATCGCCACGCGGCGAGCGCTGATAGTCGCCATAATAGCCGGAGGACTCGCGCGTCAGCATCACGTGCCAGACGTGATGATAGTCGTCGTTCCACTGGCCGCGATATTTTCCGTTCGGCGGCTCCTCGGTGGGGTCGAGCAGGCTCGCGCGATTGTCGCCATTCTCCAGCACGAGATGGATGTGCCTCCCGGTCGCCGCCGCAAGCTGGCCCGCGGCGACGCTGAGCTCGTGCAGCACCGACTGCTCGCCGGGGACCGCCATGATGTGATTGGCCGCATCCAGCCTCAGGCCATCGAAACGGTAGTCGCTGAGCCAGCAAAGCGCGTTCTCGACCGCGAAGGCGCGGACCTGCGGCACGCGATAATCGATCGCGCTGCCCCACGGCGTATGTGCATCGGTGAAGAAATTCGGCGCGTAACGGCCGAGATAGTTTCCCTCGGGGCCGAAGTGGTTGTAGACGACGTCGAGAAAGACCATGAGGCCGCGCAGGTGCGCTTCGTCGATCAGCGTCTTCAAGTCTTCGGGCCGGCCATAGGCGCTGTCGGGCGCATACCACAGCACGCCGTCATAGCCCCAGCCGCGCTTGCCGGCGAAGTCCGCCAGCGGCATCAATTCCAGCGCGGTGATCCCGGTCGCAACGAGATGATCGAGCTTGTCGATCATGGCGCGATAGCTTCCTTCTTGTGTGAAGGTGCCGACGTGGGATTCCAGCAGCACTGTCTCATGCCACGGCCGGCCGCGCCAATCTCTGGCGCGCCACTCGAAACTGTCGTGGTCGATCACCTCGCTCGGCCCGAACACGTCCTCTGGCTGGAAGGCCGACGCCGGATCAGGTACGTCGAGCTCGTCGTCGATCCTGAACTGGTAACGGGCGCCCGCCGTCAAGCCGGCAATATCGGCCACATACCAGCCGTCTTCGCGGCGCCGCATCGCATGGCGCTTGTCCAGCACGAGGTCGACGTGCCTCGCACCGGGCGCCCAGAGCCGGAACGACACGCCCTCCTTGCTTGACTTGGCGCCGAACGAAGGCCTCATAGCGCACCTGCAAAGGCGAGCACCGAGCGCGGCGGCGCCTTGCTGTCGGTGCCGGGCAGGAAATCGACCGTGTTCAACTTGGCATCGGTCGTGTTCAGGATCTGCTGCCAGCTCTTGTATTCGGCCATTTTGGGCAATTTAAATCCGATTTCTTCCGGTGCGGCGTTCAGGACGATAAAGATCGCGGGCACGCCGGGTTCCAGCGGGCCGAGCACATAGGCGAGAAATCTCCCTTCCGGGAAATTCCAGTCACTCTCCTTCATCTCCTCGGCCGCCGGCGTCAGCCACAAGACACCGTAGGAGCCGTCGGCGCGACGGCCGTCGAGCCAGCGCTGGCTGCGGAGCTGCGAGAAGCGGCGGCGGATCTCGGCGAGCTGGTTGACGAATGCGACCATGTCCTCGCCGTCCTTGCCGAGATTGTCCCAGAGCACCCAGCCCACCTCATTGTCCTGGCAATAGGCATTGTTGTTGCCGGACTGGGTGTTTCCGACCTCGTCGCCGGCGAGCAACAGCGGCGTGCCCTGTGCAAGCATCAGGCAGGCGAGCACGTTCTTGCGGAGCTGGCGGCGCAGCGACAGGATTTGCGGATCGTCGGTCGGGCCCTCGACACCGCAATTGTTGCTGTGGTTGTCGTTGGACCCGTCGCGGTTGTCCTCGCCATTGGCCTCGTTGTGCTTCTGGTTGTAGCTGAAGAGATCGGCGAGGGTGAAGCCGTCGTGCACGGTGATGTGGTTGATGCTGGCGCGCAGCTTGCGGCCGTCGTGGTGGAACAGGTCGGAGGACGCCGTCATGCGGCTCGAAATATCGCCGATCAGGCTGCCTTCGCCGCTCCAGTAGCGACGCATGGCGCTGCGGTAGCGGTCGTTCCACTCCGACCATTGCGAGGGAAACGCGCCGACCTGATAGCCGCCGAGGCCGAGGTCCCAGGGTTCGGCGACGAGCTTTACGCCCTGGAGCACGGGATCCTGGCGGACCGCGGTCAGGAACGAGCTGCCGCGGTCAAACCCGTTCGGTCCGCGCGCGAGCGTGGTGGCGAGATCGAAACGGAAGCCATCGACGTGGCAGACCTCGACCCAGTAGCGCAGCGAATCCGTCACCATCTGGAGCACGCGCGGATGGGTGAGGTTGACCGATGAGCCGCAGCCGGTGAAGTCGTCGTAGTAGCGCGGGTTCTCGCGGTTCAGCCAGTAATAGGAGGCGTTGTCGATGCCGCGGAAGGACAGCGTCGGGCCGAGATGGTTGCCTTCGGCAGTGTGGTTATAGACGACATCGAGCATCACCTCGATCCCGGCGTCGTGCAGGCGCGCCACGGTCGTCCGGAAGGAGTCCAGCGGATTGTCCTGCGCGTAACGCGGCTCTGGCGCGAAGAAGGCGAGGGTGTTGTAGCCCCAGTAGTTGGCGAGCTTCTTCTCCACCAGCACCCGGTCGTCGATGAAGCCGTGGATCGGCAGCAGCTCGACGGTGGTGACACCTAACCGCTTCAGATGCTCGATCATGGCGGGCGAGGACAGTCCGCCAAACGTGCCGCGCAGGTTCGGCGGCACGTCATCGCGCCTCTGCGTCAGCCCCTTGATGTGGGCCTCGTAGATGATCGTCTCGTCCCACGGGATGTTCGGGCGGATTTCGCGCCGGCCCCAGTTGAAGGTCTCGTCGACGACGGCGGCCTTGATCATGCCGCGTGCGTTGTCGCGCCGGTCGAACGACAAATCCTCGCGCGGGCTGCCGGTGCGATAGGCAAAGTGCGCGTCACTCCACACCATCCGCCCGGCGAGCCGCTTGGCGTAGGGGTCGAGCAGGAGCTTGTTGGGATTAAAGCGGTGACCGTGCTCGGGCTCGTAGGGGCCGTGCACGCGGTAGCCATAAAGCTGGCCCGGCGAGACGTCGTTGAGATAGCCGTGCCAGACGTCTTCGGTGCGCTCGGGCAATTCGATGCGCTCGAGCTCGCGCCGCCCCTGGCCGTCGAACAGGCACAGCTCGACCTTGTGCGCGTTGGCGGAGAACAGCGCGAAGTTGGTGCCGCGTCCGTCCCAGCTTGCACCGAGGCGTGCGGGCGTTCCGGCGGTCAGTCGCATGGGTCAGCTTTCCGGAACGAGGAAGATTGCAGCCAGCGGCGGAATGGTCAGGCGCAGTTCCGGCGTCTTGCCGTCAGCCGCCTGTACCTCTCCGACGTTCCCGACATTGCTGCCGCCATAGTGAGCGGAGTCGGAATTGAAGACCTCGTGCCATTTGCCGGCGAACGGCACCCGGACGCGATAGTTGCGATAGACGTTCGGCGAGAAATTCACGATCACGAGACAGCGCGCACGGGCGTCAAACCCCTTGCGCAGCCAGGCGAATACATTGCGGTTGGCATCGTCGGTGATCGTCCATTCGAAGCCGGCCTGATCGCAATCCATCTGATGCAGCGCAGGCACGGCGCGATAGAGCCGGTTGAGGTCGCGGACCAGCGACTGAATGCCGGAATGGTTCTTGTATTCGAGCAGATGCCAGTCGAGCGACTGGTCGTGATTCCATTCCTTCCCTTGCGCGAACTCGCCGCCCATGAACAACAGCTTCTTGCCGGGATGGCCGAACATGAAGCTGTAATAGGCACGCAAGTTCGCGAAGCGCTGCCACTCGTCGCCGGGCATGCGGCCAAGGATCGATCGCTTACCGTGCACGACCTCGTCGTGCGACAGCGGCAGGATGAAGTTTTCCGAGAAGGCGTAGTGCAAGCCGAACAGGATCTCGCCGTGATGGTGCTTGCGGTAGATCGGATCCTTGCTGATGTAGTTCAGCGTGTCGTGCATCCAGCCCATGTTCCACTTGTAGCCGAAGCCGAGGCCGCCAAATTCGACGGGCCGGGAAACCTGCGGCCAGGCGGTGGATTCCTCCGCGGCGGTCGTGGCTTGCGGAAAGCGCGCAAACACTTCCGTATTGAAGCGCCGCAGGAACGCGATCGCCTCGATGTTCTCCCGGCCGCCATACTGGTTCGGGACCCACGCGCCCGCGGGGCGGCTGTAATCGAGATAAAGCATGGAGGCGACCGCGTCGACGCGCAGGCCGTCGATGGCGTAGCGCTCCAGCCAGAACAGCGCGTTCGACACCAGGAAGTTCGTCACTTCGGTGCGGCCGTAATTGTAGATCAACGTGCCCCAGTCAAGATGGCGACCCTGCAGGGGATTGGCATGCTCGTAGAACGCGGTGCCGTCGAAGTGGCCGAGCCCGTGCGGATCGTCGGGAAAATGTCCGGGCACCCAATCGAGCAGCACGCCGATGCCCTCGCGATGGCAGGCATCGACCAGCGCGGCGAAATCCTCCGGCGGGCCGAAGCGGCTGGTCGGCGCATAGAGGCCTGTTGGCTGGTAGCCCCAGGAACCGTCAAAAGGATGCTCGCTGACCGGCAGGAATTCGAGATGGGTAAAGCCCATGTCGCGCGCATAGGCCGGAAGCTGCTCGGCCAGCTCGCGATAGGTCATCCATTCATTGTCGCTCTTGCGTCGCCAGGAGCCGAGATGCACCTCGTAGATCGACATCGGCGCCGAGAGCGCGTTGATGCCGTCGGGCGCCGGCCGCGGGCGCGGCAGGTGCGCTTCGTCGAACACGATCGACGCCGTCTTCGGGCGCACTTCAGCGGCAAACGCCAGCGGATCGGATTTCAGCGGCAGATTGTGGCCGTGCGGTCCGACCATGTCGAACTTGTAGTGATCGCCCGCCTTTGCATGCGGGATGAACAGCTCCCAATAGCCGACGCCGCGCACGCGCATCGGGTGGCGGCGCGCGTCCCAGAAGTTGAAGTCGCCGACCACGCTGACCCGGCGTGCATTTGGCGCCAGCACGACGAAGCCTACGCCATCGACCCCGTCGAGTGCCATCGGATGCGCGCCGAGCTTGTCATAGAGCCGCTGATGCGTGCCTTCGCCCAGCAGATAGAGGTCGAAATCGGTCAGGATCGGCGGAAAGCGATAGGGATCTTCGAGCTCGACGACATTGCCGCCGAACGTCGCGCGCAACTGGTAGCGCTTGGCGCCGTTGGGGAGCGTGCCTGCGAACAGGCCGGACTCGTGGATGCGGTCGAGTTTCGCCACCTCGCCATGCTCGCCGATCGCCTCGACATTGGAGGCTTCGGGCAGGAAAGCGCGCACCACGCTTTTGTCGCCTTCGGGATGGAGCCCGAGATAATGGAAGGGATCGGAGTGGCGACCCTCGATGATCGCGTAGGCCTCGGCAGACAGTTTAGGCATGTGCTTCGCTCTCCGCATTGGACAGAATGCGAAGCAGCCCGGTCAGTGGCGCATTGAGCGCCTCCGGCCGGTGAGACAGTTCGTACTCCACCTCATCGAACGCTTTTTCAAGCAGGAAAAATCTTAACAGGCCGTCCGCCGAATGCGGACCATTTGTCCGCAGGCGCCGATCGGTCATGGCCTCGCGATAGGCGGTGAGGAACGTCGCAGTGGCGCGCTCGCGCCATTCGCCAAGCGCGGTCGCGAGCCGTCCCTGTTCGTCCCGCGCGCCCTTGAGCGCGCGGTCGACCGCCGCGATCACGGCAAGGTCGATCGAGCAGACGAGGCTCGCGACGTCGCGCGCCGCGGGCGCCTTGCGCCGCCGCTCGGCCAGCGGGAGATGGGGATTGCCATCGAAGTCGATGATGAAGATGTCGTCCTTCACGATCAGAATCTGCCCGAGGCGGAAGTCGCCATGATGACGGATGTTCAACCCGCCGATGTCGGATGGCAATAGCTTCGTGAGCAGATCGGAAAGGGCTGGACGCCGGTCCAGGAGCTGGTCGACCAGCGGACGATCGGCCTCTCGCAAGCCGTTGCGGCTTTGCGCCAGCATTTCAAAGGTATGTTCGGCGCGCTTGAGGAGATCCGTGGTCCATTGGGCGATGTGCGCAGAGGTGACGGGTTCGGGCGCGAGATCGTCGCCGTCGGCCTTGGCGAGCGCGATATGCAGCTCAGCCAGTCGCCGGCCGGTCTGAGCGAGATAATGCAGATAGGGCACCTGGTCCTTGTTCCCGCGCGGGGCTTCGCTTGCGGCGAGCAGACGCTGCTCGTCGATGTAGCGGTCGAGATAGCCCGACGTCACCGCCCAGCCGTCGCCCTGGTTCTCGACATAGGCATGCACGACGCCGACGGCGCTTCGCCCGCTATCCTCCACCAGCTCGGCGCTGCCGAGTAGCGCGGGCGTGTTGGCGAACTGCGCAACCTCGGTGAGGTAGTAGCCGAGCTCGATCTCGGGGTTGGTGCCGGTTTCGAGCCGGCGATAGATCTTGGTGACATATTGGTTGTCGACCAGTGCGGTGCTGTTGGCCTGCTCGATGGCGCGGATCTGCTCCGGCTGCTTGACGGTGTCCGCACCGAAGCGGCTGGTCGCCTTGAAGTCCAGCCGCAGATTGTTTTCCTCGACGATCAGGGACTGGCTGAGATTGCGCAGGAACAGGCCGATGAAGATCTGGTCGGTCGCGACGTCGAGCAGCGTTCCCTCGCGCGCGCCCTGGCGCACTGCGGCCAGTGCCCTCGGGTTGAACCGTTCGCGGTCGAAGCGAACCCATTCGATCTGCATCGGCATCACATAGCGCGATGTGACGCCGCGCTGCGTCGCCTCGAAGAATGCGAGCCAGGGCCGGTTGTCGCCGATGTCGCAGAACGGGACCGCAGACGTCAGGGTCGGCCGGATCTGCGTGGGACTGCGCTCCGGATACCAGCGGGTCCGCGACAAAAATCCCGGCAGCACCTCGCGCTCGAACACGCCGCGCTCGCGCGCAAGCGAGACCCAGGTCGAGTTGACCGGCACCACCAGCGTCTCGAATTCGGGCACCGCGCGCGGCGTCACCGGCTCGGACTTGTCGCGCTCGCGGAGCTGGAACCAGTAGTAGCCATAGGGCCCCAACGTAATCATGTAAGGCAGCTCGCCGATTGCGGGGAAACGCGTGCGGCCGAGCATCTCCTGCGGGACCCGGTCCTTCCACGGCGACAGATCGAGCTCGGTCGCCTGTGCTGCGCGCGAGAGATTGGCAATGCACAGGATGACCTCGTCGCGATATTGCCGGACATAGGCGAGCACGGAACGGTTGGCCGGGCGGATGAAGGTCATGGTGCCGCGGCCGAAGGCGAGCGTCGATTTGCGCACCGAGATCAGGCGCTTCGTGGCGCTGAGCAGCGAGGACAGGCTGCGCGACTGCGCCTCCACATTGACCGCCTCATAGCCATAGACGGGGTCCATGATCAGCGGCGCATAGAGGCGGGCCGGGTCGCAGCGCGAGAAGCCGCCATTGCGGTCCGGACTCCACTGCATCGGTGTGCGCACGCCGTTGCGGTCGCCGAGATAGATGTTGTCGCCCATGCCGATCTCGTCGCCGTAATAGATGATTGGCGTGCCCGGGAACGACAGCAGCAGCGAGTTCATCAGCTCGATCTTGCGCCGGTCGTTGTCCATCAGCGGCGCGAGCCGCCGGCGGATACCAAGATTGATCCGCGCCCGCGGATCGTTGGCATAGGTCGACCAGAGATAGTCGCGCTCGACGTCGGTGACCATCTCCAACGTCAGTTCGTCATGATTGCGCAGGAATAGCGCCCATTGACAGCTCGAGGGAATGTCGGGCGTCTGGCGCAGGATGTCCGTGATCGGAAAGCGGTCTTCCTGTGCGATCGCCATGTAGATGCGCGGCATCAGCGGGAAATGGTAGGCCATGTGGCATTCGTCGCCGCGGCCGAAATATTCCTGCACGTCCTCCGGCCACTGATTGGCTTCGGCCAGCAGCAGCTTGCCCTTGGAGTAGGCGTCGAGCTCCTGGCGCAGCCGCTTGATGATGGCATGCGTCTCGGGAAGATTCTCGTTCGAGGTGCCCTCGCGTTCGCAGAGATAAGGGATCGCGTCCAACCGGAATCCGTCGACGCCGGCGTCGAGCCAGCGCTTCATCACCTGGATGATGGCACTGACCACCCGCGGATTGTCGAAGTTGAGATCGGGCTGGTGCGAGAAGAAACGGTGCCAGTAGAACGCGCCGGCCTCCGGATCCCAGGTCCAGTTGGATTTTTCGGTATCGGTGAAGATGATCCGCGTACCCTGATATTTCTGGTCGGTGTCGCTCCAGACATACCAGTTGCGCGCGCTCGAGCCCGCGGGGCTCCGGCGCGCGCGCTTGAACCATCTGTGTTGGTCGGAGGTGTGGTTGACGACGAGCTCGGTGATCACCCGCAAGCCGCGCCGCTGCGCCTCCTGGATGAAGCGCTTGAAGTCCTTCATCGTCCCGAAATCGGGATTGACCGAGCCGTAGTCGGCGATGTCGTAGCCGTCGTCGCGGCCGGGCGAGGGATAGAACGGCAACAGCCACAGCGCGGTGACGCCGAGATCCTGCAAATAAGGCAGTCTTTCGGTCAGCCCGGCGAAGTCGCCGATACCGTCATGATTGCTGTCGGCAAACGCCTTGACGTGGAGCTGGTAGACGATCGCGTCCTTGTACCAGAGCTCGTCCACGACCTCGGCAGCTTCGACCTTCTTCTCGTCAACGGAGGAAAGAACGTTCATGCCGTGGACCCTCACGCCAAGCAACGGAACAAGAACGCCGGATCGCGATAGGGATCGATGCGCAGCCGGATTCCGCCCCATTCGATTGCGGACTGCTCGCCGGTGAGAAGGTTCTCAACGCGTGCGATATGGTGACGTTCCCCGTTCGCGTCGACAGTGACGTCGCCGAGCGGGAGCCAGACCTCCCGCACGTTGGACGACAGGGCGATGGCGACGAGGACGGTGTCGGTCCGGTCAATCGACTCCTTGGCGAACGCGATCACGTCGCCATCGTCGATGCCGAGAAAGCGCAAATTCGACGTTTGTTGCAGCGCCTTGTTGTCGCGGCGGATGCGATTAAGCTCGGCGATGTAGGGCTTGACGTTGCCGGGGCGATCCCAGTCGCGAACCCTGATCTCGTATTTCTCGGAGTCGAGATATTCCTCGAGCCCCGGGACGGCCTGGTGCTCGAGCAGTTCGAACCCGCTATAGATGCCGTAGCTGCCTGACAACATGGCCGCCAGCGCGACGCGCGACTTGAACATCCAGGGCTCACCGCTCTGGAGATGATGCGGCAAGACGTCGGGCGTGTTGACGAACAGGTTGGGGCGATAGAAGTCGTACTCGGGATAGCTGGTCAGCTCAGTCAAATATTGCTCCAACTCCCATTTCTGTGTTCGCCACGGAAAATAGCTGGAGGACTGGGCGAAGCCGAGCTTGGCGAGACCCTTCATCAGTTTCGGTCGGGTATAGGTCTTGGAGAACAGGATCACCTCGGGATGCCGGCGGCGGATATCGCGGATCAACCACTCCCAGAAGCCGAAGGGCGCAGTGTCGTGATTGTCGATGGCAAAGATGGTCACGCCGTGGTCGATCCAGAACAGCATGACGTCGCGGAAGGCGTTCCACAATTCGCTTCGGGTCAGGCAGGAGAAATCGGGCACGACGATGTCGGGATAGTCCGCCGTTCGCATCGAGCCGTCCGGCCGCCATTTGAACCATTCCGGATGCTGCGTCAGCCAGGGATGATCCGGCGAACACTGAACCGCGAAATCGAGTGCAAGCTCGACGCCATATTCCAGGCAGGTCGCAACCAGCGCGCGGAAATCCTCTATGGTGCCGAGCTCCGGATGCAGTGCATCGTGACCGCCCTCGGACGCGCCAATGGCATAGGGGCAGCCCGGATCGCCTGAGGCGGTGACCGGTGAATTGTTGCGGCCCTTGCGGCGGGTGCGACCGATCGGGTGGATCGGCGTGAAATAGAGCACGTCGAAACCCATCGCGGCGATATCGGGGACACGCGCGATGCAATCCCTGAGCGTGCCGTGCTGGCCCGCCACCTTGCCCTGGCTGCGCGGCATCATCTGGTACCAGGTACTGAAGCGCGCTTCCTCGCGGTCGACGACCAGCGGGAAAAGGGGCGAGCGGGTTAGGTCGGGCCGCGACTGGCTGTCGGCCATGGCGTCCCGCAGCTCATCCGCCATCAGCGGGGTGACCTCGCCGCTCTGCAGGAAAATCTCGCATTGCTGCAGGATGATGGCCGCGGCGTCATCGTCTGCGCCATGGGCCCTGGTCAGGAGGGCCGCGCCCTCGATCGCGTCGAGCGTGACATCGGCTCCGGATCGCTGCCTGAGCGCGAGCCCGTGACGCCAGGTCGCGAATTCGTCGGTCCAGGCCTCGATGGCGTAGACGTATTGGCCCGGCCCGGGCGGGGTGAACGCGCCGACCCAGCGGTCATTGCCATGATGGAGCATCGGCGTGCGCTGCCATTCCCGATCCTGCTCGCGGCGCCAGAGCAACGCGGCGCTGACCGCGTGGTGCCCGTCGCGGTAGATGTCCGCCCAGACATCGACGCGCTCGCCCGCGACGCGCTTGACGGCAAAGCGGCCGCCATCGACCAGCGGATAGACGTCTTCAATAAGGAAAGCGCCGCCGGCTGCGACACTCTCGACAGTTTGAATTGTCTTGTTCACGGTGATGCCATTGACAACAAAGTAACGTCTCGCTTCCCTTGCCGGGAACCGACGCTTGGTACCTATATAGAAAGCCTCTTGTGTGTCATTAGTTCCCGTCAGGAACGATAGCGGCAGTCAGCGCGTTGATTCCGACTATCCTATTCCTCCGCCTCATGAAAATGAATGCCGCCGGCTGATGGTGGCCTGCAAGCTGCGTGCCGAATGGATCTTTTAGCTGAAGCCAGAACCAAGGGCGTCCAGTCCGAATTCGTCGATGCCTTGGGCAAGCTGCGGGTCACCGCGCCCGATGCCCTGACGTCGATACTCCAGGCCTTGCCGGAGAAGCGCACCTACCGCTTCGTCAGCGGTGCTGTCGTGGTTCGCACCAGCCGGCGCACCGACCTCACCGAGGCTGCCAAGCTTCCGCTGCGTTGGTCCGTCGCAAACGGCACCGTGACGGTCGCGCAGGGCGAGGCGCGCGAGCGCATCATTGTCTGGCCCGATCATCTGCCGTCCGGCTACCATCGGCTGAAGCTCGTCGATGCGTCCGGGGCGGCGGAAGAGGTGCCGCTGATCGTGGCGCCCGAGCGCGCTTTCACCGGCGATTTCGACCGCGGCTGGCTGCTCGCGGTGCAGCTCTACAGCGTTCGCTCCGCACGCAATTGGGGGATCGGCGATTTCACGGACCTTGCCGATCTCGTCACGCTCGCCAAAGAACTCGGCGCTGATGGCGTTGGCCTCAACCCGCTGCATGTGCTGTTCGACGACCGGCCGTCTGATTGCAGCCCCTATTCGCCGAACAGCCGGCTGTTCCTCAACCCGCTCTACATCGACGTCGAGAAGATTCCGGAGTTTTCGCCTGGCCTGCTGCCGGAGGCGCGCGCGACCGCGGCGTCCTTGCGCGAAGGCGACCGCGTGCGATACCGCGAGGCAGGGCCGCTGAAATGGCGCGGCCTGCGCGCCGCGTTCGACGCGTTCAAGGCCAAGGCTGGCCCCGGGCGCCGAGAGGCATTCGATGCCTTCCGCCTCGAGCGGGGTCCGCTGTTGTTGCGCTTTGCCTGTTTCGAGGTGCTACGCCATCGCTTCCCGGGACGACCGTGGTGGGAATGGCCGTCGGAGTGGCAGCGGCCTGACGAGACGAAATGCGCGGAGCTGCGCGCAGGCCCCGATCATGACGAGGTCGAGTTCGTCGAGTTCGTGCAATGGACGGCCGATCAGCAGTTGGCTGCGGCCAAGGAGCTCGCAGGCCGGCTCGGCATGAAGGTCGGGCTCTATCTCGATGTCGCGGTCGGCGTGCAGTCCGACGGATTCGACGCCTGGAACGAGCAGGGCGCGATCTCCCGCCATCTCGCAGTCGGCGCACCTCCCGATGTACTGAACACGGTGGGCCAGGATTGGGGTCTCGCCGGCTTCAATGCCGGTGGCCTGGAGGCGCAATCGTTCGTGCCGTTCGCCGACATGCTGGCCGCCTCGATGCGCCATGCCGGCGCGATCCGGCTCGATCACGTGCTCGGGCTGAAGCGGCTCTACCTCGTGCCGCGCGGTTTCAAGCCGGACAACGGCGCCTATGTGCAGATGCCATTCGAGGCGCTGCTGGCG